>DPZW01000014.1 GCA_003536545.1 Rhodospirillaceae bacterium | reverse complement strand
CCATTAACGTTTTCAGTCAACGCGCATAACTACCTGCGAGACCGTGCTTTTAGACAGCTAAGTCCCGAACTGCAAGCGTTTTTTTCACTTTTTTTACTTTTTTTTCAAAATCCACCCAAACCCCCATTTTCCTTGGAAAAATAGAAAGTTACCTGCCAGAGAGGAGGACTAGGGGGATGGGTATGCCACCCTGTCAAAAAATCACCGTTATTTTTCTTGCCGAAATCATCTGTTTATTGCTAATTCTCTTATCAGTATTACGCTCTACAACACATAAACACATAGGTATTTTTCATGACTGATAATCCCAACCTACCCCCACGTATTGATGCTGCGCCCGAACAGGCACCGACACCACAAGAAAACACCCAGGCAAAAGTGGAAAGAATTAAGGCCGAACTCGCCGCCGAAGTACAGCGCAGCAATGGTACAAACAATGGCTTTGTTAAAACACCACAACAAGTTGCAGAAGATCTTCGTCGTTTAAATTTAGGATCACCCGGCCCCGCAAAACCCGCAAGCAAAGCTGCCGATAATAGTAATAGCAGAATGTTACTTCCATGGCTGTCCAAAGATGCTGCGGCCGTGATTGCATTCATTGCAGTTGTTGGCGGCGCAGCAGTGGCAACCGGCATCATGACCAAGGATTGGAAGAATGCCGGTTGGGTTGCGGGCGGTGGTGTTGGCGTAGGGCTTGTTGGAGCAATCATCCGTGATAAATTTATGCCCTGAATTTATTTGGTAAGTAAATCATATGTCCCTTCCCATCATCATTTGCGGCGGCTTTGCGCTGGATTTTATCCAGACGCGCACGGGCGGCGAATATACCGGGCCAACCCTGGGCGGTGATGCTATTACCACCACATTCTGGCTGCAGGAATTGGTGGGCAAAAATGCGGGCCTGCAATTAATTTCTGAAATTCCCACCGACCGTTACGGCAATCAGCTGGCCACCGTCTTAAGCGATGCGGGTATTATTTTTTATCCGGAATTGCGCCCCAATCGCGACAGCCGCACCGCTTATTGGGATATGACACCAGAGGGAAAAACATTAAATCAGGAAAAATCCCAGCTGCTTGAAACCACAGATAGCCGCCTGCATTTGCTTGGGCAAATTGATCTGTCTGAAGGCGATGGGGTTTTCTGCCTGATGTCATCCGCCATCACCCATAACTGGCAACTGGGCTGGCGTGAATTGGCACAGCAAGCACAGGCAGAAAATAAAACCATTATTTCATCACCCAACACGCGCGCCATTCAGGACAATGCCAAGCGTGAAGTTTACCAACAGAATCTCGAAGAACAGCTCGCGCTTTCAAATTATGTGATTTTATCGCGCAAAGATTTAACAAATGCCTATCCGGAAAAAACATTTGAGGAAGCACTGACACATCTGATGCAATGCTGTGATGCAGATTTTATTGTGACGGATGGCACGCGGCCCACCACCTATTACGCCAACGAAGATTTAAAAAAGCTGGGCATGCTAACCCCACTGCTGGAAGTAAGAGTCACAGAAAGAATGGGCATGGATGGCCTGGATACCGTGGGTGCGGGCGGTGCATTTGTGGCTGGTTTTGCAGCCAGATTATCCGGCCTGCATATTGGCGGGAATGATATGCCAGAACGCGGCGAGACCAGTTTGAAACAAACCCGCATTGAAGTAAATGATCTCATCATTCAGCAATATACGCAACTTATCACGGCCGGGCATGCCGTGGCCGCACATCATATCGACAGCAAAAAATTGGGTATGGCACCCTGGGGTGATCGATTTGAACTCCCCTGAAATTATAAAATTTCAGGGCGCGCGTGATGTGTTTTGGGGTCTGGCGCAGGAATGTTTCCCACCTGCTGCAAAACCCGCTGCGCCAAGGTAAAGACGCGCGGCAAATCTTTTCGTGCAACAGATATGGTTTTAAAACCCATGCATCCTGCCTCATTTTCAAAAGTTTGCTGCAGGGGGTCATCTGTCACCAATATTCCACTTTCCAGTTTTCTTTTGCCGGATTCAAATTTTCTGATCTCGCCTTTCAATGCCAATTTATCAAAGAAGCCAAGGCTGTCATCCGATCCATTGAGTAAGGCGTGGCGCGGATCCGTCATAATCGTCACGGCAAAACTTTCGCCATCAGGCGAAGGAGTCAGGCGCAACCAGCGGGTCAGGCTGATGGCCAGATAGGCAGAATGATCTTCTTTGTGAATAGTTTTTTTGGGGCGTTCAGGCTGTTTATGCCAACCAGGTACATAATTCACATCACGCTCATGCTCAGGAATATTGTCATTATCAATGACCTCTATGTCATAGGCTGCACCAAAAACAAACGGAATCTGCTTCCCGGAAACACTCAAAGATTTTGGGAAACCGTGCATGACGCGCTCCTGTTTATTATCTAAAATATCCCATAGCTTAACCAAACCGGGGCAGGCAAGCAATTAAAATTGCCGTTAATTCCAGCGGTAAAACAGCCAGTAATATTCGCCACCATCTATAATGCCGCCTGAACTGTCATCCAGATAAGCACATTCAAATTTCTTTTCATTGGCAGATCCGATGTCCATCAGGGCGGGAATATTGCCTGTGGAAAGGTCATAAAAACTGGTGAAGGCGCCATTATTCGCCATGCGCACGGCGGCGCGGCAGGTAGCTTCACTCACCGGTGCAATCAGAAAACTTCCGTCATAGACACTATTGGTTGTATCGCTGCAGGCCAATGTTTCATCGTACCCCAAACCACCGCTTGCCAGCTTTGCGCACATATAACGCACCAACGCACCGGATGCTTCATCCGCTGTGGGCTCGTTCGCCATGTAGGTCGGGATCAGCACGGACCAGTCGCCTGCAACCGGATTATAAAACGGTGCACCCGGCAATACGGATGTGCCGGCATTATTCACGCCGTATAATTTAATTGCACCTTCGATTTGTGCAAAATCATTGATCACTTTAACCGCGCGCGCCTTGGCTTGTCCTTCCATAAAAGCCGTGCCGCCGTAATACGCGCCCATCAGGGCCGCCACCGCAACCAGTGCAATGGAAATGATGGTGATGATTAAATTTGCCATGATTTGATATAATTCTGTTTTTATCAAATCACCAGCCAGATGATGGCATGATGTGCATAAACCCAAGACTTCCCTATGCAGCACTGGGGTGAATCGCTACACTCGCGCGAATATGCATAGCTCTACTGAACTTGGTGATTTGGCGATTATTTTAGCCGCCGCATTTATTGGCGGGGCCTTGTTGCGTCAACTCAGACAGCCGGTTCTGGTGGGTTATATTCTGGTGGGGGCCGTTTTCGGCCCCACCGGCCTGGGGCTTGCTGCTGATGTCGAGGGTATCCGCTGGCTGGCCGAACTCGGCATCCTCCTGCTCATGTTTTACATCGGCCTGGAGCTTGATCTCACCCATTTCCGCGTTGTGGCAAAGCCGGCGATTATCACCACCGCCGTGCAGATATTCGGTGGCATTGGCGTGATGTATGTCATCAGTCATTTTACCGCCTGGCCGATTAAAACCGTCATTCTGCTTGGCTGCTGCGTGGCGTTATCTTCAACTGCGGTGGCGATTAAAATTCTGGATGAAATGGGTCTCAAGCAAAGCTTTGGCGGCCAGACCAGCATGGGCATTTTAATTGCACAGGATATTTCCATTGTGCCGATGATGCTCATTCTGGGCGCAATGGATGCAGGCGGCACATTTGACATCATGGGACTTGTCAAACTGGCGATTGGCCTGATGATTTTATTTCTGGTGCTGTGGATATCTGTCAAACAACCGAAATGGTTCATGCGCTGGGGTCGCTATCTGGCAAAAATCAAATCGCGCGCGATGAAGGATCAAACGGCCATCACCGCACTGGCGATTTGTTTTGCGGGCGCGGCATTGGCAGGGGCTTACGGCCTTTCGGCAGCTTATGGTGCGTTTCTGGCGGGACTTGCCCTTGGCCGCACCAAGAACCGCGAGAAATTTCAAAACCGGATTCAATCCATATTTGATGTCTTAATGATGGTATTCTTTCTTTCCGTTGGCCTGTTGATTGATTTGAATTTTGTGATGGAACATCTGGTTGTCGTGGTGATTTTGGTCAGTGCGGCATTGGTGCTGAAGACCATTATCAATGTGGTCACGCTGCGCCTACAGGGCATGACCCCTACGCATGCCAATCTGGCCGGGGCCGTCACGGGACAGATTGGTGAATTTTCATTCCTTTTGGCAGCCACCGGTTTGTCCGACCGCTCTCTGGATGTGGAAGCTTATAAATATGCAGTGGCCGTGATTTCGCTCAGCCTGGTTTTCACACCGTTGTGGCTCGCGTTCCTGCGGCGCATGAAATTTATTCCCGCGCTTGCGGCCATGCCGGGCGAAGACATGGAAAAAGCTGCACGCAGCGTGATTTAAAATTTGACATTTTCCCCAATATAGGATTATATTCATATTGTGAGTCTGGCCGCTCGAGAGGCCTGGCACATGGTCCGTATGCTGAGCCTTGGGATTGCACCCCAAGGGGTGGCGGGATGTGATGAACCTCCCTTCCCCTACATACGGGCGATCTGCAAATTCAAACCCCGGGGAATGTTTTTCTCAATGAAATCAAAGGCCAAGCGAAAAAATAAGGAACTAAAATAGGGCGAAACCGTTGACCTTGCCCCACTGTTGCAGTAAAACCACAGGGTTAGCCGAGGGGCGCATGGATTCGCCTCTGGCCACTTCTAGGGGGTAGGCCGCGGGCCATTGGCCCAAAGCCAAGTTTGACAAGGGGACCAGAGATACATGCGTTTGAATGTTTTTGCCTTACCGGCATTGCTGGCGTTTTTTCTATCGCTTAACAGCCTCATCGCACAACTGCCGTGGATTGGCGGTATCCTTGAACATAAACCACAGCAACATATTGCCGAAACGCAGCCTGAACAAAACGAACCTGTACGCGAAGAACGCCTGGTCAAACTGGCAAGTGGCCAAACCATAACTTCTCTTTTAACCGCACAAGGTATCACACAGGATGCTGCCAATGATGCCGCTGATACTTTGTCTGATGTTTTCAGCGCAAAAAAATTCAAAGCCGGCCAGGAATTCCGCCTGAATCTGGAACATGATGCCGACGGCACCCGCCTGGTGAAACTGGCTTTTGCGCCAGATGCTACCCAGCGCATTGAACTTGGACTGAACGGCGAAGAAAGTTTTACGGCGCAGCGCATTGCGCGCGAGACGCAAAAACGCATGGTGGCTGTGCGTGGTGACATCGATGGATCATTTATTGTTTCTGCACGCCGTGCCGGTGTGCCGCGCTCTGTCGCAATGCAAATGACACGCACATTATCCTATGACGTCGATTTCCAGCGCGATATCCATCGCGGTGATAAATTTGCCGTGATGTTTGAAGCAGAATATGACGACCAGGGGGACATCATCCGCGCAGATAATCTGCAATATGTTTACCTGGCCAGCGCAAAAAGCAAACCCATCAGCATGTATCGCTATGACGGTAAAATGTACCACGCCGATGGTCGCGATGTCCGCCGCGCGCTATTAAAAACACCTGTCGATGGTGCACGCATGTCATCAGGTTTCGGCATGCGCCGTCATCCGGTATTGGGCTATAGCGCGATGCACAAAGGCGTGGATTTTGCCGCGCCAACCGGCACGCCCGTTTACGCAGCCGGTGACGGCAAAGTTGAAAAAGCCTCGCGCTTTTCCAGCTACGGCAATTACGTGAAGATCCGCCACAACGGCACCTATTCCACTGCCTATGCGCATCTCAGCCGCTATGGCAAAGGCATTCGCCCCGGTGCACGCGTCACCCAGGGCCAGGTGATTGGCTATGTTGGCTCAACGGGCCGTTCCACCGGGCCGCATTTGCATTTCGAAGTCCTGCAAGGCGGCGCGCAGGTGAATCCGAAAAAAGTAGCGTCACTCGGCACGGATAAACTGAACAAAACCGAATTGGCAAAGTTCCAGGGCATGATCAAACAGTACGATACGCAATTCGCAAGTTTGATTGCCAAGGATCAGCCGAAACTCGCACAGAACACTGTAGGCACCACGGCGACCACCACGGTTCGCTAAATTATCATCCCGCATATCTTGCCGCCGTTTTTTCCTTTATAAAAAACGGCAATGGCTGACGCAAAGATTCACTATCATCAGGGCCCCGGGGATTATCCCCAGCCGGATTTTTCGGCTTATCAAATTCGTGCCACTGGCAATGATGATCCCCCATTCCCGCCTGATCCCACCCAGATCAAATCCATTCTGATTTTAAAACTGGATGCCCTGGGTGATTATCTTTTGCACACCCCTTTTTTTTCTTATCTGCGCAAATTTTACCCGCATGCGAAAATCACGCTGGTTTGCGTCCAAGAAAATCTGAGCCTGGTTGAAACCAATCCGGCTTTTGACACCATCACGCCGCTTCCCTTTCCATCCGGCGCGGACCAGCGCATGAAAATGATGTTCGGGATGGAATTGCAATCGCACGCGTCTGCGCCATTTGATTTGATCATTGTGCCGCGCTGGTCTGAAGACTGGCATCATGCCGGGGTGATTGCCCATAGCGTGGGCGCGCCCTACCGTCTCAGCTATTCCGCGCAATCTACGCCGATGAAACGGCAATATGCCCAACAGCATGATGATTATTTTACGCATGTGATTGATGACACACGCCCGGCGCATGAAGTCTGGCGCGGTATGCAGTTACTGCACGCTTTGGGCATGGAAATGCCGCCCATTACGGACATCCGGCAGGAATTGCATACGACCATGGATGACACGGCGATAATTGATGCCTTATTTACCGGTAAAAATTATCCACGCCCATGGATTGCGCTTGGTGTAGGTGCGTCTATTGCGCATAAACGCTGGCCCGGCGAGAAATTTGCGCAGCTGGTCGCGCAACTGGATAACACATACGGTGGCACGGTTTTTATTCTGGGCCACGGCGAGGAAGATGCCGCAGCCGCAGCTGCAATCCTGAACAAAAGTAACAAAAGTGTTAATTGTGTCGGAAATTTATCCCCGCGCACGAGTGGCACCCTTATCCAACAATGTGATATGATGGTGACCAATGACAGTTTCGCGCTCCATGCGGCTGCCACCGTAGGCACCCCTGCGGTTGAAGTCGTGGGCCACCCGGCCGATGGAAATCCGGATACAGAGTATTTGCCCTGGCGGTTCGGGCCGTGGGGCATTCCTTTTGCCTGGGTGCAACCCGTCACATGCGGCGGTTCCGCTTGCGGAATGGCTGATTACCTGAATGAAGTAAAATGTATCGGAGAAGTTCCGGTGGAATCTGTTTTGAACGCGGTCAAGGAGATACTACGCAATGGCAAGAACGCATCTTAATCTGCAACTTTCGCCGGTGAATCCGGCCAAGCGCGAAACTTATAAATTCTGGGTGCCGGAACGCGTGCGTTACGCTGACCTTGAAGTGCAACGCCACGTCAACAACATGATCGTTGGCGTGTATTTCCAATCTGCCCGCATTGCGATGCTGCGCGATCTGGATATTTTATGGTCGACGCCAGAGCACGCGATCGTCCTCGCGCGCACAATCAATGATTACTACAAAGAGCTGACTTATCCGAATGAGTTAGAGGTCGGTGCCTGCGTCACGCGCATGGGCAATACCTCTTTTGACATGATGTTCGGTGTATTCGTTGGCAATGATTGCTATGCGTCACAGGAAGCGATTGCGGTTTACTGGAATCCAGTCACGCACGAGAAACGCAGCCTGGATGGACCGGTGCGTGAAAAATTAGCCAGGTTTTTGGTGGATTAGGCAGCGAGTTGTCGGCCAAAGAATCTATGCGGTTTTTGAACTGCGTAGATGATTTGCGGCGTTTGATCTGCGCCCATTTTAACCACCACTGAACCATCGACGCGCAATTGCATTTCGATGCCGCGTGGCAGCGTATTTGGCGCGATGTCGCCAGCTTCGAGTGCCATTTTCATGATACCTTTTGGCGTGTGCTCCAGACTCATCAATAATGGATAAGCTGTCGCAGCTTCCACGATTTGTTTACGCAATTCATGTTTAAATAACACAAGCTGACCTAATTCAAGCTCTGGATTTGCCTTTAGCAACTGCTTGCACCACCAACCCATGGCAGCATCCAATTGTGCAGGTTGAAATAATAGCACGAACTATGCCGCTTTTGCTTGTTTATCTGCGTTCGGCACGCCGGCAGACGTCGAATATTCAAAACCAAAATCCTTGCCCGGGTTCATGTATTTGCGCGCGGCATGCGCTGCGCCCGCAGCCTCGGCAAATCCGGTGAGGATCAATTTGAGTTTATTGTCATAGGTCGCAATATCGCCCACTGCGAAAATGCCGGGCTCGCTCGTTGCCGCTGTCACGGGATCAATCGTGATGTGATTGCGCTCAAGATTTAACCCCCATTCCGCAATGGGGCCCAATGTCATCGCGAGGCCAAAGAATGGCAACATCACATCCGCTTCGATATCACGCGTGTTATTATCGAGATCCGCCACAACGACCGCAGACAGGTTCGTGCCGTCGCCTTTTAAGGAATGCAATTGATACGGCACCACCAGTTCAATTTTCCCTGCCGCTGCGAGTTCAGATAACTGGCGCAAAGATTCCGGCGCAGCGCGGAATTTATCACGGCGATGCACGACAGAAACCTGCGCGATTTCCGATAATGAAATCGCCCAATCGACCGCACTATCGCCGCCGCCCGCGATCACAACTTTTTTACCGGTGAAATCTGCGCGTTTTGGCACAAAATACTGCACAGCGCGCGAAGCTTCGTAACTGTCCAGACCTTCCATCGGCGGACGGTTCGGGCCGAATGCGCCTGCCCCCGCCGCAATAATCACCGCGCCCGCATCGATATAAACGCCGGCCGATGTCAGCAGCTTAAAACGGCCGTCCGCTGATTTATTTAATTCAATGACCTGCTGGCCTAAATGATAGGTTGGCCCGAACGGCGCGGCCTGCGCCAATAACTGGTCAATTAAATCTGCCGCCAGAATTTTCGGATGCGCAGGAATATCGTAAATCGGTTTTTCGGGATACAAAGCCTGGCACTGGCCGCCCGGTGCATCCAGCGCATCCACCACCTGCACCGTGAGGCCCAGCATACCGCATTCAAACACGGCAAAAAGGCCCGTGGGGCCCGCGCCGATGATAACAACATCAGAAGATTGTGGGGTTTGGGATTTGCTCATGGGTCTTTTTCTGTTACGCAAAGATACGCGAAATGACCCCAAATATGCAAACGAAAACCCATGAATACTTGCACGAAAACGATCTGCCCGAACTTGCGCGCGAATATGCAGGTTTATGGCTAAAACCCGGCACAGTCGTGGCTTTGCACGGCGATCTGGGCACAGGCAAAACCGCCCTGGTGCGCGCCTTTATTCGCATGATTTTAGATGCACCGGATATGGCCGTGCCCAGCCCCACTTTCACGCTTTTGCAGCAATATGATTTGCCAGATCTGGTTATCTATCACTATGATTTGTACCGCATGACAAACGCAGACGAATTGATTGAATTAAACTGGGCACAGGCGACAGCCGAAGGTCTGGTTTTTGTTGAATGGCCAGAACGCGCCGGAAAATTATTGCCACCGCATTTTGCGGTGCATATTTCCGATGCGAATGCCGTAGATTTCCGCAATATTACCGTGGCATTTCAATGCTGAAGATTGATACCGCCATGGTGCTTGCCGCCGGTCTGGGCACACGTCTGCGGCCACTCACCAATGATACGCCTAAACCGTTATTAAAACTGGCAGGAAAAACCATGCTGGATCATGCATTGGATCATGCGATGCGCGCACATCTGCGCCGCGCGATTGTGAATGTCCATTACCTGCCAACGCAAATTCTGGATCACTTGAAAAGGCGCGTTGTGCCTGAAATTCTGATTTCTGATGAAAGCGATGAATTGCTGGAGACCGGTGGCGGCATCAAGCGTGCGCTGGACCTCATTCACCGTGATGTATTTTTTACCCTGAATGCCGATGTCATGTGGCGTGATGAAACTGCATTGCAACGCATGATCGAATTCTGGAACCCGGATCTCATGGACAGCCTCTTGCTGCTCACACCGCGCAAAGATGCGGTTGGTTTCAACGGTGCGGGCGATTATTATTTGCGGGATAGCGGCAAATTGGAATTTCGCGGTGCGCGCATATCTGCACCCTTGGTTTATGCTGGCGCAACACTGACCAAATCTGCTGATTTTCAGAATCATCCTGAAAATAAATTCTCGCAAAAACGCATCTGGGATTTGCAGGAACAACGTGGTCGGATTTACGGCATTACGCTGGACGGGCCGTGGTATCACTGCTCAACCCCGGCTGATTTTGCCGCCGTGACGCAGGCTTTGCAATGAAGCTCAGCTATATCCCGGCTGGCGTAGATTTCTTAAAGACACTGGCGCAGCATTTGCGCGATAATAGTACGATAACGCAAACACCGCTGTCGCATTATCAGATTCTACTTCCCACGCGCCGCGCCGTGCGCACATTGCAAGAATATCTGACGCCACCGGATGGCACAGCCGCATTTTTGCCGCGCATGGATGCCATTGGTGATCTGGATGATGATATTTTAACTTTGCATTTACCAGATCTGGAAATACCGCCGGTGATTTCCAATACGGCACGCCTGGGGCAATTGATGCAAATGATTCAGGCACGCCAGGAGATGCCTTTGCCGCGTGCACTTGCGCTCGCTGAGGCTCTGGCAAAATTAATGGATGAAGCAACACTGCGTGAAATTTCATTGTCACAACTGTCTGATTTAGTGACCGGTGATATCGCCGAGCATTGGCATATCAGTCTCAATTGGCTGCAGATTATTATACAGGAATGGCCGCAGCAGCTGGCTGCGCGCGGCGAAGTGGACAGCGCGCAGGCGCGCCAATATCTCCTTAATCATTATGCGCAAATGTGGCGTACAAATCCGCCCACACATCCAATTATTGCAGCTGGATCAACTGGATCCCTGCCCGCTACGCGCCGCTTGCTGCGCGCGATTGCTGAACTGCCGCGCGGACATGTGATTCTACCCGCACTGGATACAAATCTGCCCGATGATATTTGGGCCGAGCTGCCGGAATCGCACCCGGAGAAAAATCTGAAGAATTTATTGGATGATTTTGGTCTCACGCGCGGTGACATCAAATCTTTATGTGACCATAAATGCCATCATGCCACATTATGGCAGCAGGTTTTATTACCCGCTGCCGCGACAGACCGCTGGCGTGACCCCAAATTCCGCCTGTTGCAAGCCAATGAAGCGGACAGCAAATATTTACAGAATTTGCATTGTGTGACCGCGCCGCATGCCGAAGCCGAAGCTCAGGCCATTGCATTGATCATGGCCGATGCCGCCATGCAAAATAAAACCGCCGCATTGATTACGCCGGACAGAAAACTCGCGCAGCGCACAGCCGCCCGCCTCCTGCGTTTTAATATTGAGGTCAATGATACGGCGGGATACGGCCTTGACCAATCCCCGCATGGCCGCTGGCTGCGCATGATGTTGGAGTGCCTGGCAAAGGATTGCGATGCGGTTTCCGTGCTGGGTATCTTAAAACATCCTCTCTCCTGCTTTGGCACCACGCGCGGCGATTGCCGCCAGGCGGCGCGCGAAATTGAAAAACAATTTTTCCGTGCCGATATTCCCGTGCAGAATTTATCAGCTTTGCTACAAAATGAAGATGTACCGTTGCGCAGCATGCTTAAATTGCTTTGCACAGAAATTCAGCCCCGCAATATCCGCGAATGGGTTGAATTATGCCAACAATGGGCGATTGCTCTCACGGCGGAACCCGATGCGCCGCCCCTGCTGTGGCAGGATGATGCGGGTGAAGCTTTGCAAAAATGCCTGATAGAACTGGCCGCACATAGCAATCATTTCCCTGTTATGCCTATGGATGGCTTTATGCAGCTGCTGCTGGATCAAATGCAAAGCATCACCCTGCACCCCCATGCGGTGCATCCAAATTTGCAAATCCTTGGCCCACTCGAAGCACGTCTGCATCATTATGACGTGGTTATTCTGGGTGGGCTGAACGAAGGTATATGGCCGCAAACCGCACCTGCTGATCCCTGGCTGTCGCGCCCAATGCGTAAAGATATGAAACTTGCCGTGCCGGAAGAAATGATTGCACTGACCGCGCATGATTTTTATCAATTGGCGACGCAGGGCAAAGTTTATCTGACGCGCGCGGCTTTTGCCGATGGCGCACCCGCCTTGCCATCGCGCTGGTGGCAACGCCTGACAGCTTATCTGCAGGCCTGCCAATTGAACGGCGATATTTTGGAAGATCGGGATTTACTGGCCCGCACAGAAAATATGCATCACGCGGATGTCATTGCGCCGATGCCGCAGCCACGACCGATGCCCCCTGCCGCGCTGTGCCCGCGCCGCTATAGCCCCAGCGCAATTGAATGTTTGATGCGCAATCCTTATGAATTTTATGCCAAATATATTCTGGGCCTTTACGTGCTGCCGGATCTGGGCGGCGAAGCTGATGAAAAAGAGCAAGGCAACCTGCTACATAAAATATTTGCCGAATTTACGGATAAATATCCTGCCATTATGCCCGCAGATGCCGCCGCATGGCTGGATGCACGCGCGCAGGAAAAAATGGCCGCGCAGAATTTGCCAAAAACACTCCATGAATTCTGGTGGCAAAACTGGCTGCGGGCACGAAATAATTTCATGGCCTGGCAAGCAGATGCCATTGCCCAGGGCCGCCGCGTTTTGAAAAGTGAATATGAATTGTCTCATGAATTGCCAACATCATCCGGCCCTGTGGTTTTACGCGCCCGCGCAGACCGCATTGATCTGGATGCGAGTGGAAATTTTGTGATTGTGGATTACAAACGGAAGAACGCACCATCCAAAAGCGAGGCGGTAAATTTCAAAAAACCACAGTTATTGATTGAAGCCTGGCTGCTCGCGCAATGCGGCATGGAGGGCCATACCACGCGCACAATTGCCCATGCCGAATTCTGGCCGCTGCTGCAGGAACAGATTATTGCACCCGATATAGAAAAATTTGCCGAAGCGACTGCGCAGTTGCCAGAAGAATTATCCAAATTATTGTCACCTTATTTGAATGGTGAGAAGGCTTTTTCAGCGCGAATGCCGTCAAATTTATTTGAAGATCAAAAGCGTTACGTACAACTATCCCGCGCCGATGAGTGGCAGGGGCGGGCTGCATGACACTCGCCGCCGCCCAGCATTTGCAACAGCGCGCAAGCGATCCCACATCCAGCGTCTGGGTCTCGGCCTCGGCAGGTTCGGGAAAAACCACTGTATTGGTTTCACGCATTTTGCGACTGCTGTTATCAGGCATTTTGCCGCACCGGATTTTGTGCCTGACCTATACCAAAGCAGCCGCGATGGAAATGCGCCTGCGCCTGTCCAAAGAACTCACCCGCTGGGCGACCTGCGAAGCCACCGCGCTGCAGCGCGAACTGGAAAAACATACCGGCACGCCGCCAACGCAGGCCATGATGGATCATGCGCGCAGTTTATTCGCCATCATCAGTGACGCACCGGATGCATTGCGCATTCAAACCATTCACAGTTTTTGCCAGTCCATTCTTGCGCGCTTTCCCATCGAGGCGGATTTGTCGCCCGGCTTTACCGCGCTGGATGAATATCAGGCCGCGCCGCTTTTGCGCCGCGCGATGGAACATGCCTGGCAGGAAAATCACAGCGAGACATGGGAAAAGGCCAAGAACTGGTGCACGGCAAATTATAGCATGACACAATTGCAGGATTTATTGCCGGGACTGATGGGCGAATGGCCGGAGATTTCTGCAGTGATGTTTGAAATTGGCGAAGCTGATTACTGGGCACAAAGTTTTGCCGCATTGAACGTTCCGGAAAATGAACAAGAAATCTGGCGGGGCCAGATGGAGGGTGCGGCCTTGCCGATGGCTGCCCTGCGCGCCTGGTTAGAAGCCAAATATGATGCCGATCTGGCAGAATTTTTATCGGTGCCAGATACGCGCATCCCAATGCGAGATGATTATATCAATTTATTTCTGACGGGTGATTTATTGCCGCGCAAACGCTTATTGACCAAGGAAATTATCCATAAGATTGGCAACGATTACACAGCCATGCTGCTGGCAGAACAGGAACGCATTTATGCCCTGTCTGAACGTGCAAAAGATCAACGCCTTGCCACCGCATCCGCCGCGATGGGCATTGTATTAGCACGCGTTTCCACCGCTTATCAATTAATGAAGGAGCAGCATGGCGCGCTGGATTTCAATGATTTAATCCAAAAAACGCATCAGTTGCTGGACTCTCGCGCGATGGGCGAATGGGTCCATTATAAACTGGATGGCGGTATTGATCATGTTCTGGTCGATGAAGCACAGGATACCGCACCATTGCAATGGGAAGTGATCACACGTTTGGTAAATGAATTTTTTGCGGGATCTGGCCGCAATGAAAATACCCGCAGCCTGTTTGTGGTGGGCGATCCTAAACAATCGATTTACAGCTTCCAGGGTGCGGATGCCCGGGTTTTTCAGCATTTACGCGAAAGCTATGGCCAGCGCGCAGCCGAAGCAAATGCAAGCTGGCAGGATGTGCCGATGCAGCATTCTTTCCGCACCTCACAAAATTTACTGGTTGTGGTGGATGACGTTTTTGCTCAGCCAGACAAGCGCGTTGCGCTGCAAAATAGCGATGATGCCATTGCGCATGCCACCATTCACGATAAACGGATGGGCCAGATTAAAATTTATCCACCCATCCCTGCGCCCCCGCGTCAGACATTTTCCGGCATGGCCGCAGATTAAGATGCAGAGAATGAAAAGCATAATGCACTGCTGGCCCGGCAAATCGCCCATCAGGTAAAGAACTGGCTGACGGATGGCCGCACAATTTCCAGCACCCAGCAGCGATTGCAGCCCAGGGATATTTTGATTTTACTGCAGCAGCGCACCAGCATGGCGGATATGATGCTCTCTGCGCTGCGCGAGAAAAATATTCCGGTGCTGGGGAATGATCGCCTGAAACTGCTCGATTCTGCTGCTGTGCAGGATTTGCTGGCGTTTTGTCAGTTTTTGTTATTGCCACAGGATGACCTGAATCTTGCCCAATTATTACGCAGCCCGTTGATTAACATCGCGGATGATACGCTGGAAAAAATTGCATCCGGGCGCACAAAAGGTGAAAGCCTGTGGCAGAAATTGCAGCAATCAGACGCCGATACAGTGAAAGTTTATTTGGCTGGCTGGCTCGGGCGCGCTGACCGGGACGGTGCTTATGCAACGCTCGCAGAAATCTTGTCGCTGCCCTGCCCGGCATCGGATATCAGCGGATGGCATGCCTTTCACGCCCGTCTGGGCGAGGAATGTGATGATGCGCTGCAGGAACTCTTGCAACTTGCGTTGCGTGAAGGCCAGGAAGATGCGCCACTGGGCCTGCAGAATTTTGTAGATTGGATTTCACAAACCCGAGTCGAAATCAAACGTGAAATGGCACAGCATCATGAAAATGCTGTGCGGATTCTAACCGTGCACGGTGCCAAGGGCCTGGAGGCTCCAGTGGTCATTTTAGCAGACGCAACCGAGGTGCCCCACGCCCACGGTAGCAAGCAAAGCAAGACAGTCAAATTTAACAGTCATACGCCGTATTTTCTTTTTGCGCCGGATAAAATGGCAGAAGGGCCCAGCTTTGACCGCAGCGCGGACATTCAATCCCGCGAAGGCGAATATCAACGTTTGCTTTATGTGGCGATGACGCGCGCGCAG
>DPZW01000063.1:578-6204 GCA_003536545.1 Rhodospirillaceae bacterium | reverse complement strand
TACGATATTGCAACCATGATGGCTGATCCCAAGGCGTGGAAAGAGGCCGTGCACCAAATGGAAAAACGCGTAAAACTACACAATCCGCAGTATATTGCGGGCATTGATGCGCGCGGGTTTTTGTTTGCGGGTGCATTAGCGATGCATATGGGATGCGGTGCCTTGATGGTGCGCAAAAAAGGAAAATTACCCGGTGATGTGATTGAACATTCTTATTCACTTGAATACGGATCAGACACACTGGAAGCACAAAGTGGAATTTTTCCGCCAGGTGCAAGCATTGTGATTGTTGATGACCTGCTTGCCACTGGCGGAACATTGTCGGCGGCGGTGACTTTATTAAAAAAATTAGGCGGTGATGTGAAAGCTGCTGTGACTTTTATCGAACTGGATGGATTGGGCGGCAGAAATTTATTGGATGTGCCGTTTGATTACGTCTTGCAGTATCCGGCATGATGCAATTTGGCTCGGCGAAAAAAATGATGGTCAAGATGAAAAAATTTTCATCTCCCCCCTATCAAGTGATTCTGGAATCGGCTACATCTTGTGGCTTGTTACTGATGAGACCAAAGATATTGTGTTTGTCAGTTTGTTCTGACTAAAAGAACTTTAGGAGATACGAGTTCATGAGCTGGACGCCCGAGCGGGAAACTCAATTACGCGAATTATGGAATGCAGGTTTATCAGCAAGCCGTATCGCAGCAGAAATCGGTTCAACCACACGTAACGCAGTTATTGGCAAGGCGCATCGCCTCGGTCTCTCTGGCCGCGCCACCCGCAAAGGCGGCGGCGGGTCAAAAGGCGGCATGCGTCTGGTTTCCCGCGTTTCTTCGCCGCGCCCACCGCGCGCCCAGATCCGGCCGCGCTATATCGAGCCGGTGGAGCGTTCAGAAAACGCGGTTTCTCTTGAGGAACTGTCCGATAAACATTGCAAATGGCCCCTGGGTGACCCAAGGACCCGTGATTTCCACTTCTGCGGCACAGAGCGCATGGAAGGCATGTCTTATTGCGAATATCATTGTGCGGTGGCTTATCAGGTGCCACAACGCCGTGATGAAGCGCGCCCCCCTGCGGAAAAACCCAATTCGGACGCAGCAAACTGGTAAACGAGATACTTTAAGTCATAAAAATCAGGGGCCAGAAGGCCCCTTTTTCTTGCGCCCTAGGCATTTCCTGTTTCAGCCACCAGCATTTCAGGATTACTGATCCCGGCTTCGATCAGACTGGCTTTCCACATCAGGGGCAGTTCTTTTTTGAAAATCAATTCGCGGCGCGCAGGCGCAGTGAGCCATGCCCCCTCACGGATCTCTTCTTCCAGTTGACCTGATGTCCAGGACGCACAGCCCAGCGCAAACCGCCAGGGAATCATCCCGCCGCGCGCGACCAGATTTTCCAGAGCTTCGGTTGTGGCATTGAGGGAAATGTCATCGGTCACGATATGGCTGTCGCTATGTTTGAGCTCACCGCCATGCAGGATAAAACCCCGCTGTGTTGACACCGGCCCGCCCAGATGCACGCGGAGCAATTCTTCGGGCAGGCGAATATCAGATTTTAATTCATCCAATACCTGATCAATCCGCAGTGTTCCGACCAGGCGATTCAGCACAAGGCCCATCGCGCCGTCTTTGTTGTGATAACAAATCAGCATCACGGTGCCGGAAAAACGCGGATCGGGCATGCCGGGCATGGCGATCAGCAATTGACCGCGCAGGGATTCAGTTTCTTTTGCCATGGTGTATTTTATATAGATAGAGAGCCGACAGCACGCCTGCAAGGGCAAACCAGGTGATGGCGTATTGCAGGTGATTGTCTGCCAGTTCGGGCGCGCGCCACATCGCCAAAGGCTCCTGCCGGAATTCATCACTTTTTTTGATGTCGGGCAGGCTGGAAACCAAATTGTTGTCTAAAAAAAATTCCTGTTCTGCCACGCCAAAGAATTGATAAATTTCAGGGCTGGCATAGGCCCATTTATTTTCATCGGGCTGATTTTTTATCCAGCGGAATCCGGAATCGGAAAAAGGGCGCACATATGCATCTATTATCCGCTCAGACACCCGCAACTCATCTTGCGGCAGTTTCTGGGGAGTCCAGCCATAACGAAATACATAGGTCTCGCCGTTGCTGCGCGTAAAGGGCGCATAGAGTTCATAACCCCATTGTTTGAAGCCTGTATGTTCAGGCGCATAGCGCGGGATATAAATACTGCGCGCCAAATCCAGCCTGCCTGCCATTAAAACGCGCCGCCAATGAAAATCTTCTCCGGCACCCGGCGGCAGACTGATGGGGCTCTCAGACAATCGTACCTGCAATGTGTTGATCAATGCATGCTTCCACTCGCGCCGCTGTAATTGCCAGACGCCCAGCGAAAACACACCGATAATGGTGCCCAGAATAATCGTGTGGAAAATAAAATTTTTGCTGCGCATTGCGCATCATAACACAGTCAAAAGGCAAAAAAAGACAGGCTGTTAAATTCTCAATCCAATATCACGCCGCTGGGTTGGTTTAAAGCGATCGCTGGCGATAGATAAAATGCCGTCCGCCTGAAATCTGGCAAATTCCGGCCAGTCCTGGCGGTTTGAATCCGACCGAATAAATTTTATGAACCTATTAACATCATCCCGGCGGCTATAATCATAGAGTCCGGTCAGGCTTAATGTCTGTGCCAGCGTAAAACATTTCTGGAAGAAATAATAATTCCGATCTTGAGGTGCTGTGTGCGTCTGCCACGCCGCCTGAATGGATTCTGCAAATGCGCGGCGTGCTTCGGCTGCATCACGAATGACATGGCGATCAAGCATCTGGTTAAACTCTGCCAATTCTGCGGCGTTATCCGGGGTTGATGACGCATTCAGCAATTTCGCGCGCCGACGGATGCCTGTGTTGTATTCATTTAACCAGCCTGGCTGATCAAAAAATGTATCTGTGATGGCACAGGCGAGTTTTGCCACATCCATTACGGACGCATCCTTTAGCTGCTCCAGCAATTCAAGGGCACTATCATGATCCTGAAGCCTGTCCAGCAGACTTGCCAATATCGGGGATGAAGGAGCGTAGGGTGTGGTTTCAGCATGATTAAATCTTAATTGGTTCGTATTGGAAATCTCACGGTAATCCATATGAGCCTGAACAATGCGCACCGCTTTGTGCACAATTTCATCCCATGATTTTTCAGGAGAATGCAATAAGCCTTCACGCAGAATGAATAAAATGCTACCTGTGTCTGCCATGACTTCACGCAGTTGGTGGTTATAAATAAATTTTGCGCGCGCATCACTTTGCCCGGGCTCCTGCATCATGGCGATTTGGCAAAAATGCGTTGCTTCATGAAAAAACTCAAAACTGGTTTCTTCTGCGAGGGTTAGCGTAGAGCGGAAGGCGAATGGCCGTGTCCGGACACCAAAGTAACCCAGATTTTCCGCCATGATGTCCTGGGAATCTTTTGGCAATCCATTGAGCCGCGCGATAAAGAGATTACAGCTCTGTGGGATTTCGACCTCGCCATAAGTGGTCTGCACACTGTGCGACACGGCTTCGGTTGCTGCTGTGAACATAACGGTCCGCATCCGGATATCCTGTGTGAAATGAAAATCCAGAGAGCCCGCAGGAATTCCGCTAATCTGTTCTATCCGGCGCAGGTCATCCCGAAGCCGTTTGGTCAGAAAATCCTCAAATGCCTTTGCGGATTTATTTTCAGCTGTCTGGCCGATCCGCTGGTCACCCAATTTGCCATCGATGAATAAACTGGTGGGGCTGAGCGCATAAAATTCAGCCATTTCTTCAAACAGAGGGGAAGGCCAGCCAACTGCGGCTGCGCGCAATTCTGCCATAAAATTCTTTGTTCGTGTGCGATTATCTTCCCAAAACATGGGGGAAAGCTAACACGCAGACTGTTTGAAAGTAAAAAGATTTATGGGAGATTTAGTCTAATTCATAATCTCCCAGCTGCCATCAGGTTGCAGGCAGGCGGTGCCGTAGCTGCGTTCGCGCTGGCCGCCGATGGTGGTTCTGGTCTGATATTCGCGGCAATAGCGGTTCCCGGATAAAATATCGATGCGGTAGAGATTGCCGTGCTGGCGTGCACAATAATTTTCCGCTTTGTTCAACATATCGTAAATTGACAGGCCTGCGGCGCGGATCGTGACCTCTTTGCCGTTCGCGCAGGTCATGCTGACTTCGTTGGGATGCCGCGTATGACGCGGGCGGTGGGATGGATAATACGAATGATGGTAACCCGGCCAGATCGAAATCACATTGGGGCGCACGATCACGGTATGGTGGCGTTTGCGCTTGTGGTGCCGGTCATGTCCGCGCCGATCATCGCGGTCTGCATAGGCAGGCGCAGTAAATAAAATAACCGCCAGTGCGGCAAAAATGATTTTTCTGAAATCCATTGGCTTTCTCCCCAATCGGATAACGGTGGTAAAAAGATTTCTCCCCGGGGAAATTTGATGAAGTTATGTTTAGTTTTGCCGGATCATATCGATATGCGGGATACCGTCATCATCATAGGGTTCGCTCACGGCGGTAAAACCAAAGCTTTGATAGAATTTTTCAAGATAACACTGGCTCTGCGCCAGGATGGGCTGGCCGGGGTATTGCCGTAGGGCTGCATCCAGCGCGCGCTGCATGCATTCTCGCGCGAGGCCTTTGCCGCGGTGAGTTTCTGCCACCGCCACGCGGCCGATGGAACATTGCGGATATTTGGAATGGGGCGGCAAGATGCGCGCATAGGCGACCAGCACTTCACTATCCCAGCCCAGAACATGAAAGGCATTTAGGTCATAACCATCCACATCCTGATAGGTGCATTTTTGTTCCACCACAAAAATTGCGGCGCGCAATTGCAGGATGTCATAAAGCTGGCACGGGCTGAGTTCAGTGAAAGAAAGAATTTCCCAGCGGATCACACCAATCCCATTTTAATCATGGTTTCCGCGATCTGCACGGCATTCAATGCCGCCCCTTTCCTGAGGTTATCCGAGACGCACCAGAAGGTCAGGCCATGCTCCACCGTATGATCCTGGCGGATGCGCGAAATATAGGTCAGGTCTTCACCTGCGCCTTCGACCGGCGTGACGTAACCGCCCGGTTCGCGGTGATCAACGACGGCGATGCCGGGTGCCTTAGAAAGGATTTTGCGTGCATCGCGTTCATCCAGTTCATTTTCAAATTCTACCCAGATGGATTCAGAATGACCAATAAATACCGGCACGCGCACGCAGGTGGCGGAGACTTTGATCGACGGATCCATGATTTTTTTGGTCTCCGCCGCCATTTTCCATTCTTCCTTGGTATAGCCGTCATCCATGAAACTATCGATCTGCGGGATCAGGTTAAAGGCAATCTGTTTGGTGAAAAATTCAATTTCGATGGGATCATTCACAAAGACCGCGCGTGTCTGATTAAATAATTCATCCATTGCATCCTTGCCCCCGCCGGAAACCGATTGATAGGTGGATACCACCACGCGTTTGATTTTCGCCGCGTCATGCAATGGCTTGAGCGCCAATACCATTTGCGTGGTCGAACAGTTGGGCGTGGCGACAATGCGTTTTTTTGCGAAGCCTTTAAGGGCATCGGGATTTACTTCCGGCACCACCAGCGGCACATCGGGGTCCATGCG
>DPZW01000063.1:0-247 GCA_003536545.1 Rhodospirillaceae bacterium | reverse complement strand
GTCGTGGATTTTCAGCACATGATCTTCGCCAAAGGAGACTTCCCCGCCCGCCGAGCGTGAGGAGGCCAGCGCGACGACTTCAGAATAGGGGAATTCCCGGTCTGATAGGATCTGCAGCACCTCGCGCCCCACATTGCCGGTGGCCCCCGCCACCGCGATTTTATAAGTCTTTTTTGCCATTTTTAACTTGATCCCCGTGTTTTTATTCGCTTATAAGCGCAACCTTAGCGTAAAAGCCGGGGCTTGC
>DPZW01000179.1:17665-32436 GCA_003536545.1 Rhodospirillaceae bacterium | reverse complement strand
GTCAGCGATCCGCCTTCCTCGATGTTGCGCGCCGCACCAAAGAAACGTTTGGGTTTTTGCAGTGCATTGGCATCGACGCCGCCCGTCAGGACTTTGCCCGATGACGGCACGGTTGTGTTATAGGCGCGGCCCAGGCGCGTGATGGAATCCAATAAAATCACCACATCACGACCGTGTTCGACCAGACGTTTGGCTTTTTCAATCACCATTTCCGCCACCTGCACATGGCGCGTGGCAGGCTCGTCAAAGGTCGATGAAATCACTTCGCCATTCACGGTGCGTGACATATCCGTGACCTCCTCTGGACGCTCATCAATTAGCAATACAATCAGATAAACTTCCGGATGATTGGCAGTAATGGAATTGGCAATCGCCTGCAGCATCACGGTTTTACCCACACGTGGCGGTGCGACGATCAGGGCGCGCTGGCCTTTACCAATCGGTGAAACCAGCTCAATAATTCTGCCCGTCATTTCCTTGGTGGTGGTTTTTGCCGTCGTCTTTTTTTCAATTTCCAGATTAAGCTTACTATCCGGATAAAGCGGCGTCAGGTTATCAAAAGAAATACGGTGCCGCAGCCGATCGGAATCTTCAAAATTCACCTGTTCAATGCTGTCGATGGCAAAATAACGTTCGTTGTTTTTCGGCTGGCGCAATTTGCCATGCACCGTATCACCCGTGCGCAGACCAAATTTCTTCACCATTTCGGGCGGGATATAAATATCATCGGGACCTGGTAAATAATTTTCTTCCGGCGAACGCAGGAAACCAAAACGATCCGGTAGAACTTCGAGAACGCCGGAGCCCTGAATAATTTCACCGTCTTCAGCCATTTCCTTTAAAATATGAAATAGCATTTGCTGGCGCGGCAAATTTGTCGGGCTTTCAATATCTAATTCTTCTGCGATTTTTAACAGTTCAGGCGCAGATTTGCGCTTTAATTCATCAAAGTTCATGGGATGGGGACACCAACGTGTTCAAGAGGGTTTGGAAAAATGAGAAATCACGGCGGGGAAAGAAAGAATATCTTGCGTGATAAACTTTAATAACCCCTCCCTTCCTTTCCGGTCAAGAGAAATAAATAATATAAATATTATATATAAATAAGATGATGTAGATTTAGAGGACTGTATAACTGGGAGAGCAATTTACCCCAAGACTTATCCCCAGGGATATCACAGGCCATTTTTCTGGGGATAAGGAGGCGAATAGTTTTAGCATTACAACGCTAACATATTGTAAAATATAACATAATTTAACAAATGGGGGTGGGGATAACTCAGCCTCTTAAAAGTTACCCCTATTCACTCCACAAAATTTCTTCCCTTGGGATAAATTATCGCGGGCGTAGAGGGCACAAAGGATAACCAGCCCCCTTCTTTCTATTGGTAGGAATCTCCAACGGTTATACAAAGGGTTATGCACAGGATTATCCCCGATGAAATTTGAAAATATTGAAATTCACCACCTGCACCTGGTCTCGGATTCCACCGGCGAGACGATCAAGGGCGTGACGCGCGCCGCGCTGGCGCAATTCCAGAATGTGATTATTAAACGCCATCACTGGTTTCTGGTTGATAGCCAATCAGAAATGGACCGCGTGTTGAAAACCATCAAAGAAAAACCGGGGCTGGTTTTTTCGACATTCGGCGATAAGGAATTGATGTTTCAATTAGAAGCAGGCTGTGCGCAGCTGGACGTGCCACATGTCGGTTTGATGGATACTGCGCTGAACGCATTATCCGGATTTTTGGGGCAGCCGATTCAATCTGCTATCGGCAAACAACATACCATGGACGAAGCCTATTTCCGCCGCATTGAAGCCATGGATTTTGCGCTGGATCACGATGACGGACAAAATCCGGTGCGATTGGCCGAAGCGGATGTGGTTCTGGTTGGCGTTTCGCGCACATCCAAAACGCCCACATCGATTTATCTCGCCAACCGCGGCATCAAGGCCGCCAATGTGCCGTTGGTGCCCGGCATTGATCCGCCTGCTGTATTATTGGAGCTGACCAAACCTTTGATTGTGGGCCTGACGTCTGAGCCTGATCATTTGGCGATGATCCGCAGGTCGCGATTAAAAAATCTTTCCACGCATAGCCTTGAAAACTACAGCGACATTGACCGGATTGAAGAAGAGTTGCGCAATGCCCGGCGCATGTTTAACCAGCACGGCTGGCCAGTAGTGGACGTCACGCGCCGATCCATTGAAGAAACTGCTGCAGAAATTATTGGCCTCCTCGACCGCCGCCTGGAGGCCGAGGGCGAGGATTTGATTGAGCTATGATGATTGCCGCCGTCATTGGCCATCCCATTGGCCATAGCCTTTCCCCCATGATCCATGAATATTGGCTCAAGGAAAAACACATCAACGGCGAATATCGCGCGCATGATGTGTCGCCGGCTGAACTGAAAAGCCGCATCAAAAAACTTCAAGCCGAAGATTATATGGGCATTAACGTAACCTTGCCGCACAAAGAAAGCGTATTGGAGCTATGCGATGAATTATCCTTTGCCGTCAGGGCAATTGGTGCGGCGAATACTTTGGTTTTTAATAATAAAAAGATTTATGCGGATAATACCGATGCGACAGGTTTCGCCGATCACCTGATTGAAACGGTGCCGGGAAAAAAATTTGAAACAGCTATTATTCTGGGTGCGGGCGGCGCGGCGCGGGCCATTGTTTTTGCCCTGAAGAATCTGGGCGTGGAAGATTTCACGATTTTAAACCGTGATGTTGCGCGGGCGGAAAAACTGCTTGAAGACCTGGGCGTGGGCGGCGTGGCGGAACCGCTGAACTTTAAGTATGAAAATGCAGATATTCTGGTCAACTGCACTTCGCTGGGCATGACAGGGCAGCCGCCATTGCATTTTGATCTCTCGCGCCTCGACACCCATGCAGTCGTGGCTGATGTTGTTTATAAACCTTTGATGACGGATTTATTGGCGCGTGCCACATCACGCGGGCATGTGATTGTCGATGGATTGGGCATGCTGATCCACCAGGCCGCCGCGGCCTTTGAACAATTTTATGGCGAAGAGGCGGGGGATGTTGTGGGGCTGCGGAAACTACTGGAGCAGAAATTATCATGAAAAAAATCGGCCTTACCGGATCCATCGGCGCGGGAAAATCAACCGTCACGACCTGGCTGCGCGTGAATGGCATTGCGGTGCATGATGCAGACCTTGCGGTGCGCGAGATTTATGCGCGGCCCGAGGTGATTGCATGGGTGCGTGAAAATTTTGCCGAGGCGGCGGCGGGTAATGCCGTTGATCGCGGCTTGCTCGCAGAAATCATTTATGGAGATGAAGAAAAACGCTGGCAACTTGAGAGTTATATCCATCCGCTGGTCGCGGCGCACCGCGCTGAATTTCTGGCCGCAGCAGAATCAGCGGGTGAGGCTATGGTGGTTTGTGATATCCCGCTATTATTTGAAACCAATATTCAGGAAGAATTTGATGAAACCTGGCTGGTCACCGCGCCCAGGGAATTGCGCATGGCGCGCACGCTTACGCGCCCGCAAATGAGCGAAGAGAAATTTATGCGTATCGATGCCACGCAAATGCCGGAACGGGGCAAGCGCGAATTGGCCGATCATATTATTGAAAATAACGGCGATTTGCATGCGCTGCACCAGAAACTCAATAAATTAATTCATGTCTGATTGGCAGGAAGTCCAAAAATCTGCGCGCAAAATTGCCGCCAAGCCTCGCGCGCGGGTGCCTGTTGCTGTGCGGAACGAAGACCATAATTTTCGCACGCTCAAAGACCGCCTGCCCCGCCCTGGTGCAGTGGGCGTGGTTGCAAAACCCAAGGCCAAAATCGGCCGCGAAATCTCCGGCCATCAAATGACGGCACTTAAAGCTGGCAGCGTTAAAATTGATGCAAAGCTGGATCTGCATGGCCTGACGCAGCGGCAGGCACAGGGCGAACTTAATCACTTTATGAAAAAACAAATCATGCGCGGTGCGCGGATTTTATTGGTCATTACCGGCAAAGGCAAAGAGATGCAGGGCGTGCTGCGACAAGCCCTGCCTGGCTGGTTGATGACAGGTGAATGGAAAAACGATGTGCTGACCCTGCATCCCGCCCATGCCAAACACGGCGGCGACGGTGCAACTTATATTTTGCTACGCCGCAAGATCGAACAACAGAATTTCTGAATCGATATCTGCAATGAGTTTGCGCGCCGGCTCATCCTTGATGCCGAGGCCATCGCCTGCCTGCAACTTCATATCACCATACATCACGCTGCCCTTGGCAATCTGTAGCCAGTACTGGCGGTTGTCATCCGCAGGCATATCCAGCGATTGCTGCGCAGGAAGCTGTGCCAGTGACAATCGCGCATCGGCCGCGATTTCAAAAGCATTCTTGTTTTCATTAGCAGGGCTTACGACGGTTTGCCATTTGCCCATGCGATCACTCTCATTCAGCATTTTATCCTGATACATCGGCGCGAGGCCGCGCGTATGCGGCATGATCCAGATTTGCAGCAGGTGAACGGGATTTTCGGATGACGCATTAAACTCGCTATGTTCGATACCGGTGCCGGCGCGCATCATTTGAATTTGATTGGGCTTGATGGTGGCAGCCGATCCCAGTGAATCTTTATGTGCAAGCTCGCCGTCCAGAACGATGGTGATAATTTCCATATCCTGGTGATCATGCGGCGAAAAACCGCCGCCGGGTGCAACCACGTCTTCGTTAATCACGCGCAGCGGGCCAAAGTGTACCCATGCCGGGTCGCGGTATCCACCAAAGGAAAACGTATGTTTGCCGTTGAGCCATGAAGTTTGCGTGGTGCCGCGTTCAGCGGCGGGACGGTGTCTGAGCATGAGAAATCTGCTTTCGTTACCCCCAAAATGGGGATTTTTATGGGCAAAACAAGGGGGTAGGGCGGCATAAAAGAATTGCTTTCAGCCCCGCGGCGGGCCTATCTTAGGCCCAGATTTAAAACCATACGGAGAAAAAATATGAGCGCAGCGACATGGGTTGGATTAAACCCTGATAAATCACCCACAGCGGCATCGGTTCAATTGCTGAAAGATCTGGAGGCGATCGGGGAAAAACCAATTAATCTTGGCCAGGGGCGCGAAATTGAAAATTGTCCGGAAGACATTCTGCCAAAACAAATCCTGATGTCGACGAATAGTGCTTATAATGTCGATGCGGGCGGGCCTGCAAATGTGCGCGAAACAATCGCGGCGCATCTAGAACATTTTTACGGTATGCCGGCGACCGGCGCGAATACATTTGTGCTGCAGACACAGGGCCGTGAAGGCCTGGATGCTATCCTTAGCCTGTTGACGCCAGGTAAATCAGTCTGCATGGATGAGCTGCACTGGCCGATGTATGATGACATTGTCGCAAAACATAACTTTGTCACTGTTGATTCACTTGACCGCGATGTTGCGGATGCGGCGATCACAAACAGTCCCAATAATCCTACAGGTAAAAATCTTTCGCTTAAAGAATTAATCGCTAACCGGGCGCAGTTGCTTCCGGGCGCGCTGGATATTTATGACACACCTTATGGTTACGCCGCGCCGGATAATCCGGATGGCAGATCTGTGCGTGCGCCAAACTATAAAGCGTTCCTTCATCCCGAACATAACAGGCCATGGGCAATTGTGGTCAGTTTTTCAAAATCACATGGCACGGCAACGCCTGGCCTTTGCGCGGTGGTCGTACACCCCTCTCTGGTTGCGAAGATGAGCAAGATTCTGACATCAGGCATCGGCCTTGCCTATGCACCTGAATTTTTTGCCGAAGTCGCCAAAGGTTTCGCGCCCGAGAAAAACGACATTCACCATGCGCATTTCAACCGTCTGCGCGGGAAATATATTAAAAACCGTATAACGATGGATGACCTGGGTTTGCCGCTGCTGGCTGGTGATCCCGGTATGACGGCGGCGATTGATGTGACACAGGTATTGGGTGCAACAGGCCGTAAATTAATTACGGATACGCATGGTGAGCGTGATATCCGCAACATCGAAGATCTGGTTGAAGCGGGTGCCAATCTTGCGAAAGTGGTGACTGTGGCGCAGGCAAAAAGCGTTCTGCGTGTTGCACTGGCGGCAAAGCCGGAGAATTTCGGCGAAGCGGCGACGCGGTTGAATAATCTGTTTACGCAGTTGCGCGGCGCGCCGCGCCTGTAATCACTCGCGCGTTTCGGTGAGCAGCCAGGACGGATCGGTGCCGCGCGTGTCGCGGCGGAAGATCCAGGTGTCGCGGATTTCTTCGCGCGCATCGGGATCACCGGCCATCACTTCGCCCGCGCCGTTTCGCACCACAGATGTTTGTTCGGAAATAAATTCCACGGCAACCTCTGCCTCAAACCCGACCATGCGCGCAGCGACAATGGTCGCATGCACGATGCGGTGAATATTGGTTTCCATCGTATAGTCTTTTTGCGCGCGCGCCTTGGCGTCTTCGGCGAAATGATCATAGAGCTTTGGTGCAAGCAGGTTTTTAAGCGTTTCCAGATCGCCGCGCGCATAGGCCTTGACGATCATTTCAAATGCCGCGCGCGCGCCTTGCATAAAGGGACGCTCATCAAATTCGCTGTCAAAATCCTTGATTTGCTGCAGGCCCTGATTGACGGACAGGGGTTCATTGGAAGGCGGCACGCCATCCGTTAAAATTTTTGCATCTACAGGCTTTGCGCCCAGGGCCCGCTCTAGGGGGCTTTGCGCAATCGGATTGGCTGCAGGCTTTACAGAAAACGGGTCAGGCTGTTGCATATTCTGTTCGCCTTCATCACGCTCGCCAAGGACACGGCGCAATTGAAAGACAAGGACCGCAACAATCACAGCCAGGATAATAATATCAACCACTGATTTCTCCTATGAAAGCTTGCCATCAAGGCAGGGGGGAATTAGAAACTAGGGGGCAAATAACCGAATTGCAAGCAATAGCGTAACATATTCGCCATTGCTCGCGCAAATTACAGAAGGATTTTTTATGTCGCAGCCGATGATCACGCAAACCGGACAATATCTCAAGGACTTATCTTTTGAGAATTTTCTGGGCAATACGCAGTTTAATACCATGCCCGGTGTGGATTTGAATGTGGATCTGGGTGTGCGCCCACAGCAGGAGCCCGTCATTGCAGATGGTAAGGTGACCTGTGAATATGAGGTGATTTTAACCATTCGTGCGGCCGCACGACCGATGGGCAAAGACGGCGCGCCGCCCACGGATGAAGATAAAATTCTGTTTATGGCTGAGGTTGCCTATGCTGGACGCTATCAATTGACAGATGTGCCGCAGGCCGAAGTTGAGCCGTTTTTGCTCATCGAGGCTCCGCGCCTGTTATTTCCCTTTGTGCGCCAGATTGCCGCCGATGCTGTCATGCAGGGCGGCCTGCCGCCATTGTTGATGGCGCCGATTGATTTTGTGCAGCTTTATCAACAGCGCAAAGCGCAGCAGAAACCTAACTAGCTTTTTTCCGCCAGATCGCCTTATCACCCAGGCTTTCGATAAATACCTGATGGGCGGCGGCTTCTTCATCTGGAATGGCAAAACTGCGCGGCGGCCGCGGTGTTTTTTTGCGCCCGCTTATCGATTCTTCTGCACCAGAAGCGTCTCTGACATCAAATAATTCAGGCTGTGCACCGCCCATCAAATGAAAATAAACATCCGCCAATAATTCAGCATCCAGCAGCGCGCCATGCACGGTGCGGCCAGTATTATCCACGCCAAAACGACGACAAAGGGCATCAAGGGAGGCGGGCTGACCCGGATATTTGCTGCGCGCAAGTTGCAGCGTATCCCGCGCACGGGACATTGGCATTTGCGCCAGACCCATCGCCGTAAATTCGGCATTGATGAATTTCATATCAAACCCGGCATTATGGATAATCAGCGGCGCATCGCCGACAAACTCCAGAAACTTCTCGGCGATATCTGCAAAAAGAGGCTTATCCAGCAGAAATTCGGCTGTCAGACCATGTACGCGCACGACTTCTTCGGGCACATCGCGCTCAGGATTCAGGTAGCTGTGGAATGTCTTTCCGGTGGGCCGATAGTTAAAAATTTCCACGCAGCCCAATTCAACAATCCGGTGCCCGGATGCGGGATCGCGGCCGGTGGTCTCGGTATCAAAAACAATTTCACGCATGCGGACACCCTAAAGAAAATGCGGTGGAAATGAAAGAATATTTCCCATTTCATGCAATAGAATCAGTCATTATCGCTTGCCTCAACCTATGCGTTTGGGCTCCAATACATCTTCTTCGACTCACCCCATGACAGAGATGCAAACGCCCTTTCTTTCCGCCCCCGCCCCGCTGCCTGTGCGCAAGACTTTGCATGCCGCTTTGCGCATCTTGCGCGACGAATGGAAAAATATTTTTATTCTGGTCGCATTGCCCAGTCTTGCACTTGCGCTCCTTGCGCTAATTTTCAAAATGGAAATTCCCGGCACAGAAGGACACTCCGTCAATGTTGTGCATGGGATTGTCAGTATTTTTGCATTGCCCTGGCTTGCGGTAAGCTTGCTGCGCTTTCTTGTTCTTGGTGAAAATAAAATGAACTGGATTCCGCCGTATCAGCCGCGCATGTGGTCTTATATGTGGCGACAGTTTCTGGTTGGGCTGGCTGCTTATGGCCCTGCTGTTTTATTGGCTGTGGCCTTGTTTGGGCTGCTGCCAAAACTTGTTGCGAGCATTGCGGCACTCTTATTCATCTGCGCCGCCACACTGGTAACGGCGCGGCTTTCGCTTGTGGTCCCCGCATCTGCTCTTGGGACAGACAACCGCCTGGTTCATTCATGGGAATTAACACGCGGACAGATTTTCCGCATCACGCTGGTTAAATTTTTGCTTGCTGTTATGACGCTGGCCCCGATTTTAATGGTCGTCATTATTTCTGCTGCGCTGGATAAAATCGCCCCTGCGGTTGCGATGCTGGTTTCCATCTGGCTGGTGACCATGCTGCAGATTATATTGCTGCAAATCATGGATGCATTGATTTATGCCCATTTCATGCAAACGGAAGGTGCGATAAATGTCGCATAAAGTTGCACGCTATCGCCGCCGTGCCGGTGCGCCAGCGCGCCCGGGCACAGCCGTGCCGACATCCTGGCATGCGGCCAAAGAAACCTATGCGCTGGTCACCTTGAATTATAAATCTGTGGCACGGATTGGCGCAGTGCCACTTTTGATTATCGGATCGTTGCAAACCCTTTATGCGATTTACCCAACGCTGTTAAATTTACTGCTCACGGTCTGCGGCAATCTGGCAGCCACGGGCATGTTTGCCGTGGGGCTTCAACAATTGGTGGCACGCTCTGTGCAGAACCAGCTTTATCGTTTTCGTTTTGGCAATCGTGCCTGGCGCATTGCGGCGGCGGTGATGCTCGCGCTTATTCCTGTGGTCATGTTGTCGCTGGGTATTCTTGCCCTGGGCTATGTCTTGGCGCAAAATTTGTTGGCTCCGTCATTCCTGGGAATTTTATTATTATTTGGAATTGTGGCAGGGCTTGCGCTTGCGGCTTATACAGCCGTGCGTTTTTCCGTCATCATGCCTGCGATTGCGCTGGATGAACCGATTGATTTGCAATCTGCAGTGCGCGCGACGCGCGGCCGCGCCTGGCAATTATGGCGCGGGCTGTTGGCAACATTATCCCCCGTTTTAATTATCGCGGCGGGATTGTCGTTTTACACTGCCAAATCCGGCTCTGCTGCCTGGGCGGCATCATCCCTGCAGGGTTTTACCATTGTTACATCCGTGCCGCTGGCAGTTGTGTTTTTAACGCTGTCCTATTTCCGCTATGTGCGCCGTGAGGCCAAACCGAAAATGAAGGTAATTGGTGAGCCGGCATTTCATATCCGCATGTGGTATGATCTGCAGCGTTATGTGATGCTGGTTTTGCGTACAGCAGGAATTTTGTTGAAACAACTGCAACCCAAAGCCAAAATAAAACCTGCGCCGCAGGCGCGCCGACAGGAACCCACCTTGCGACGTCAGGCCGCACCGGCATCAGCGGCAGCAAGAACAAAGCCTGCGGCACCAAAACCCTCGCCCGCACCGCAGCCCAGCAAGGAAGCCCTGGCGCGCAAAGTGGCCGAACGCCTGGCGGATATGGAAGAAGAAAAACTTGCGCGGCTGGCAGCCTTATTGGAAAAAGATGAACCGGTTGCGGAACCAAAAATGGCGGCAAATACAGCTGCTAAAAAATTGGCTGCGACGGCGGATGATGTCGCCCCCGTGCCCACACGCCGCATAAAATCAACACAGCGCAGCGCAGGCGCGCGCTCATTGAATGATATGCTGGCTGCGAATGAGAATGAGACGGTCAATAAGGTCAAAGATAATTAAAAGATTTCTCTGCGCTTTTTACAAATCTATGTTTAAGCTCAATCAAACCAAAAAACAAACCACGTTCCTGTATTTTCCCCGATATCATATACGCCGTCATCATCCGTATCCCGCCAGTAGCAAGCTGCTTTTAATCCTGCGGCACGGTGATAGATATACCCATCGGAAGGAGAGCGAGGAACGCCATCACCAGTGGCAAATCCATTGGCTATACGATACGCCTCGCTACATACAGAAAAAGCCACATCTGTTTGAGCAAAACCCAAGAGAACTGAATTTGGATTTGTGATGGTTGATCCCAAGGTGGAGTCTCCTTCTAACACTCTTGCCACCATCCAATTATATTTTCCGTCCCAAAAAGAACCATTGGCCAGCATGTGTTCTCTTGGAACGACCGGCCAACTGCTGAGAAGTTCAGGGGTCAGATCTTCATAGCTTGCAGGACCGGCATAGCCTGTGGTGCTTCCCGGCAGGGAGAAATTACCGCCTCTTTGCATTGCCCAAATTTGTATGGCGGCATTAATTTGCGAAGCTTGGGAAACAATGGTGTTTGCTATTGCTTTTGTGCTGCCTGTAAAAAAAGCGGCACCACCATAGTAGGCACCCATCAAGGCTGCGATCGCCACCAGAGCTATAGAGATTATGGTAATAATGAGATTAGCCATTGATCATCTCCCGCAAGATGCGTCGGAATGTTACACCAACATGGTGCTTCTAGCCATAGTCCCGCCCAAGAGAAGAAATCAGCTGTTCGTCAGGCATCCACATTCGTCGCATAGAGCGCGTTTTCCACAATGAAATCCCGGCGCGGTTCGACGACGTCGCCCATCAGGGTGGAGAATATTTCTGAGGCCTGATCAACATGATCTACCCGCACGCGCAGCAAGGTGCGGTTTTCCGGGTTCAGCGTGGTATCCCATAATTGTTCGGCGTTCATTTCACCCAGACCTTTGTAACGCTGGATGGCAATGCCCTTGCGGCCGCGTTGCGTGATGGCGGCGAATAACGCCAATGGCCCGTGCAGGGTTTCTGTCGCCGCACCAATTTCCAGGGTCACGGGTTTTGCAAATTGCGCAAGCAGTTGTGTCATGCTTTGCAGGCGTTTGCCGTCTGCGGTTTGTGCCCATTCACTTTGCCAACGGAAAGCTTCGCGGTAGCCATTGTCCTCGCGAATGATGTCCATCACGCCATTTGCTGTTTCTGCCCGCCAGCCGAATAATCCCGTGGCGGCTGTCAGGCGTTCCGGCAGGGCAGATGCCACCTGCTGCAAATCAGCCTCTGGCGCGAATGCCCCAGACAGCCACAATTGTTCGGCAACTGCGGTCGAGCCGATGTGACGCGTTAATGCCAACAGGTGACGCTCTGCTGCGCGCGCCTCCGGTGCCCATTTGCTGAGATCATTGATTTTCCCTGCAGCTGTTGTGACCACTGCACCTTCGGATCCGGCATTCACCAGATATTGATCCAGTGCACGATCGTCTTTCAAATAGGTTGTGTTCTGGCCACGGCGCACGCCATACAGCGGCGGCTGAGCGATAAATAAATGTCCGCGCTCAATCATTTCCGGCATGTGGCGGAAAAAGAAGGTGAGCAGCAATGTGCGGATATGCGCGCCATCCACATCCGCATCGGTCATGATAATAATTTTGTGATAGCGCAATTTTTCCAGATTAAAATCCGCCGCACCGATGGAGGTTCCCATCGCCGCAATCAATGTGCCCACTTCCTGGTTCTTGAGCATTTTGTCAAAACGCGCGCGCTCTACGTTCAGAATTTTACCCTTGAGCGGCAGGATAGCCTGTGTTTTACGGTCGCGCCCCTGTTTGGCAGAGCCGCCCGCAGAATCACCCTCGACGATAAATAATTCTGATTTCGCCGGATCGCGTTCCTGACAATCTGCCAGCTTGCCGGGCAGCGATGAAATTTCCAATCCGCCCTTGCGGCGGGTCAAGTCACGTGCCTTGCGTGCCGCATCGCGCGCCGCCGCGGCCTCGTAAATTTTCATCACAATGCGTTTGGCTTCCGCCGGATGTTCTTCAAACCAGATCGCCAATTGTTCATTCAGCGTATTTTCCACCACCGGGCGCACTTCGGATGACACCAATTTATCTTTGGTCTGTGAAGAGAATTTCGGATCCGGCACCTTCACGGATAAAATAGCCGTCAGGCCTTCGCGCATATCCTCGCCGGTCAGCTCTAATTTCTCCTTTTTGGAAATCCCGGTTTCTTCCGCGTATTTATTGATGACGCGCGTCAGTGCGCCGCGAAAACCTGCCAAATGCGTCCCACCATCGCGCTGCGGGATGTTATTGGTAAAACACAAAGTGTTTTCATGGTAACTGTCGGTCCATTCCATCGCACATTCAACAGTGATGCCGTCTTTATAACCAGCCACCACAATGGATGGTGTATGCAGCGCGGTTTTATTGCGATCCAGATAGGTCACAAAAGCCTCAAGCCCGCCTTCCTGAAATAATTCAACTTCTTTCTGACCGCCGGTGGAGGCATCACGCAGATCAATTAATTTCAAGCGTACACCGGAATTCAGAAATGCGAGTTCGCGCAAACGATGTTCCAGGGTTGAAAAAACAAATTCGGTTTTGGTAAAAGTTTCACGCGAGGGTAAAAAGGTGATTTCTGTTCCCGTGCGTTCAGCGGTATTGCCCGTGAGCGCAAGCGGTGCAACAGCGTCGCCGTGGCGGAAATTAATTTCCCATTCTTTTTCCTGCCGCCAGATACGCAGCGACAGGGTTTCCGACAAGGCGTTGACAACCGACACGCCCACGCCATGCAAACCGCCGGAAACCTTGTAGGAATTCTGGTCAAACTTACCACCCGCATGCAGCTGCGTCATAATCACTTCGGCTGCAGAAATACCTTCTTCGGGATGAATGTCGGTGGGAATGCCGCGGCCATTATCGCGCACCGTACATGAACCGTCTGCATTCAAAATAACTTCAATCCGATCGCAATAACCTGCCAGGGCCTCATCAATCGCGTTATCGACCACTTCGTAAACCATGTGGTGCAGACCAGACCCATCATCGGTATCGCCGATATACATCCCCGGACGTTTGCGTACCGCATCAAGGCCCTTGAGAACTTTGATGCTATCCGCGCCGTAATCAGCGGCAGCAGCAGCAGCGTCCAGGGCAACAGCAGGAGAGGGGTTTTCGGCAGGGGTTTTCATAGCGGTTTTTGACATGATAATTTGGGTTCAAACGGGGTCAGAATTAGAGGGTTTGCACCCTTTGCACTGGGGGTTAAAAAGGGGCAATTTTTGGCGAAAATCTGCGGCTTTCAGGGCATCAGACTCGCCCCGTTTTTATAGCAATTTTATCCCCCAAAGTCCCGTAAAAAATGCAGGATTTTAACTCTAAAATCCTTGAGTCTTCAGGAAGTTAATACGGGCTGTTGCGCATAAAAAAATTGCTTTCAGTCGCAGTGTTTGCTTACCTGACAGGCTAATCTTTAAAAAATACTGGATTAATAATGCCTGCCAACCCCGCAGCTCTCACCGCAGCTTCCCTCGCCGCCATGCAGCCGGGCGAGGATGCTAATGCCGTTGCAGAAGAGCTATACACCAAATTCATGTCTGGCCTTGGAAGCCGCAATGACATGAGCTTGTTTGGACGGATATGGAACATCACTCACCGGTATAAAGATAGCTATTTCGATCAGGCCCAAAGATTCCATGACCTGTATGATGAGTTAACTCCGGAAGAAAGATTCCGCGCCACGTCCCTTTGGAACATGTGGCAATCAACCGATGGAACGGCACATATCAAAGCGCATGATATCGCCATTGAGGCCCGGCAGCATGGTGATAGCTTCCCGGGCCAGTCTATTAAGGGGTCGCTGGAGCGTGCTGCCCGGAATGGGGCGAGCAAGGAAACCATGCAAAAAATCCTCTCTGGGTTTTTCACGATTATGTTTACCGCGCACCCCACACAAAGTGCACCTGAAGAATATGTGAAAGAACGTCGCCGTTATGTGAATGCGATTTTGAACGGGGATGATGCGGCGATGCAAGAATCCCTGGATCGGTGCCTTAATCACATCAATCCTGTGCGCGAACGCAATAAAACCGGCGAGGAAGAGCTGGCAGAAACCCTGGGTCACCTTGAAAATATTTTCTGGAATTATCCTGTTCTTTTTGCCGAAGTCAAAGACACGCTTGAGGCCCTGAAGCTACATAAAGATTATCAAGGGCGAGGTTATGGCGAAATTGATCTCGATCAATATACCGCACAAAGCGATCAATTTTTTCGGATTATTTTATGGCCGCGCACGGATGCAGATGGCAATCCAAATGCTACCGCAGCAGAAGCTGCTGGTGCGGTTGTTCAGGTTCAACAATTCATGAATAAATTATATTGCCAGGCCTTGTACCAGTTATTGGCGGGTCCGCAGGCTGTACAGAAAGATCGCAGCCGTGAGA
>DPZW01000179.1:17207-17461 GCA_003536545.1 Rhodospirillaceae bacterium | reverse complement strand
GAAAGATCGCAGCCGTGAGATCATTGGCAAGCTGCTTTACCAAATGGCCATGAATTTTGACGATCAACTGCCAGACGAAATCCAGAAATGGTTGAGAGGCGAGGGGGTGTGCTATCAAAACCAAGAGCTTGAAACGCTGGACGCCGCACACGACCCCTATCTGGAATATTTCAATGCCGAGCTTTCCAAATTAACTCAGCACGAGAAAAATGGCCCGCTGGGAGAAATTAAAGGATTAATGCGACAGGCCAAGG
>DPZW01000179.1:0-17066 GCA_003536545.1 Rhodospirillaceae bacterium | reverse complement strand
GGATTAATGCGACAGGCCAAGGCCTTCGGCTGGCACTTAGGAAAATTTGATATTCGTCAGGATGCCCGCATTCATCGCAGCCTGATGAATTATTTTTTGCCAGAACTTGCGAATACAAGCGCAGAAGAGCGCAGCAAATTGTTAAATGAAAAACTGAAAAGCTGCAGCCATTCGGACTGGCAGAACATGGCAAGAATTGCCCTTGATAAAATTGAGGCAGAACTGGATGTTGCGGCGGAGACTCCCCAAAAAACAAAACTAAATGTGCTTAAAGATACTTTGTTGCGCCTGCAGCGGGTGGTCAACCAGAACCCGGATCATTTTGACCGCTATATTATTTCAAATTGCGGACAAACGAGTGATGCGCTGGACTTACTTGCCCTGCTGCGCGCAACAGGGACTGCTGACAAGCAGCGCATGGTTTTTCTGCGGGAGTCGCATGCTGATCTCGTTGCCTTGCCAGAATTCATCCGTGAAATTTGTCATAATGCAGAATTTACCAATTATATTGCCCAGCATAACAATAACATTGAAATTATGGTGGCGATGTCCGATACGCAGCGGCAGGATGGCCCCACGGTATTGTTTGCACAGCGGCAGGGTGTGGTGGACAGCGCGCTTGTCTTGCTTGAGATTAATCGCACACGCAAACAACAAGGCTTGCCACCCCTTACGATGACGATCACGGCCGGTGGATCGGATGACATTGTGCGGGGCGGCAACGACCCCAGCAGCTTCTTTTTTAATATCAGCCGGGAAGTTTATGCCGCCAGCCGGTTGCAGGGTTATGAACCGGATGAGATTGCCGCAATTCTGGGTCCGGAGATTTTACGTACCGATCAGGGTCGGGATGTTGAGAATGATTTTGGCGACCCAACCAATACCAAGAAAAAGATGGAACAACATACTGCGGCAGCTTTTAACTGGCAGCGTTTTCTGGTCGTTCAGAAAGACACCTGGGAACAGGTTGGTATGCCGCAACAAAGAAAAATCGAAAATGAAATCCTGTCCCTGGAAGGCACACTGGTTGAATATCGAAAAGCAGAAGCCAAAGAATTTGCAGAAATAGACGACATGGATGCCCAGCGTTTCTGGCCGGCCAGAATCATAGAAGTAGAAGAAAAAATAAAATCTTTGCAACAGGATTTAGAGCCTATCAAAGAGAAAACGAAGGCTTTCCTTGAGCAGGAGGAAAAATACATTCAGCCTTTCAAGGCCAACCGCCGTGCACAGAAAATTGTCGAAGATTCATGCATGTGGATTTATCACAGTTTTCGTGGTGAGGTATTGGATAGCCTGAGCGCGGGTGTGATCCCGGCCAATGCAACGCGAACCTTGAATACCGGGGCGCGGCCGATTCAGCGACCCGGCTTTAATCCAGAAGAACATAAGGATGTTGCCACCAGTGGAATTGATGCGGCCTTGGCCGCGCTGGCCTTGCCGCTTACCGATACGCGCGCAATTACCAATCAGTTTGCAGTTGAGCTCAGCAAGCTGCATTTGCAGGGTTGGCTGGGTTTGAGTGGGTTGAAGGATGTTTCAGAATTTGAATTATACGACATGTATAATGAATCCAACTGTTTTCAGGACACGCTTTTGCGTGCACAGATGGAAATGATGAAAACAAATTTTGACCATGTCTGGAGCTCGTGGTCGCAGATACACCGTGCAGAATCGCCCAATCCACAAGAAGGCGAAAATTATGCGGATGTCTTTGCAAAGAGAATACACCAACGGCATGGCGTACAACTGTCCCAGCAGGACATGGCAGATATGATGCAGGAGTTATCCCTGCAAGATAATCTTGCCAACCGCAGCAAGGTGATTTTATCCTGGTTACAAAAAGAATTTATTGAGACAGATAAAATTATTGGTCAGGCACAGTTTGGCTGTGAAGAGGGGGCGCAAATTTCTGCAGCTGAGCGATTTAAACTTTATCCGAGGCAGCATGCAGAAATGATGGCGCGAGAGCAGACCAATCGCTTCCCCAGCATTTGGCTGGCGCGCATGCATGGGGATTATTATGCTACCCACCCATTAGGCGAGCAGGGAAATTGGATACAGGATAGAACATTCCAGCTGCTGTCCACGATGTGTGTGGATACACAGCGCACACCCACCACGTTTTTAAATCTCAGCCCTGGCCCCAAAGAAAGGCATATGGAATATCGCAAGCGCGAATTGCACGAAGAATTTCACTTTAAAACAATTGGGGTGCATTTTAGAGATTGTGTCAGCAAAGAGCCAACCACGCCCAGAGCCGTGCATTATACCAGTCTAGCGCATCATCAGACAGCTATACTCGCTTTAAGACCCTAAAGCATGGATGGCTATTTTTTTAAATGATTGCATAACGGCGTCGTTTACGCCTGTCAGAAAAATTTGTGCACCCAGATTAGAAAAACACTCCAACAATGCAGCGGCGCGCACCTCATCCAGGTGCGACAAACATTCGTCCAGCAACAGCACAGGTGGGCGGTTTTCGTGGGCCGCCACCAATTGTGCGGTCGCCAGGAAGAGCGAAAATAAAATCGCTTTTTGTTCGCCTGTGGAGCAGCTTTCGGCGGGCTGATTTTTATGGATATAGGTGATGCGCCAATCACTGCGATGCACGCCGTAGCTGGTTTGCCCGCGAATGGCATCCGCATCTCGTGCCTCGCGCAATTTTGCGGAATAATCCTCCTCCACCTGCAAGGCAGGCGCGCTTTGCAAAGCGATTTCGACATCCCCCGCAATGGCTGCCGTGATGGCCGGGAAACCCTGTGGCGCGTTCTGCAGGTAAGGCATGATCTGTTCCAGGAAAGACAGGCGTGCGGCGGCAATCGCGGTGCCGCGCTCAGAGATTTCTTTTTCAATCGCGGTGAGCCATGCATGATCCGCGCGCGGCATTTGCAGAATGCGCAAACGTTCAGAGGATGATTTCTGCAATTGCTGCAGGCGACCTGCGTGTTGTCTATCAAGTGTGCTTATAAACCTGTCCAATAGGCTGCGCCGCGCTGTGGTGCCGCGTGCCAGAACAAAATCATCTTCCGGGGTCAGCCAGAGCAGCGATAAATAATCACGCAGATCACTTTGCGCTGCGGCCTCATCATTGATTAAAACACTGCGGCGCGTCTGCCCCGGCGCAAGTCCGGTTGAAAGCTGGATTATGCCATCGGCTGATTTGACTTCAAGCTGCGCGCCCCAGCCATTTTCCACCCCTTGCATTTGCAGTTCCGCAGTTTCTGCTGAGCGCATGCCGCGCCCCGGCGTGAACAAAGAAATCGCTTCCAGCACATTGGTTTTGCCCGCACCATTCGCGCCGATGATCGCCACCATTGGCGCATCGGTTTCCAAACGCAGATTTGCGTGGTTGCGGAAATGCGTGAGAGAAATAGAAGTAATCACGCCTGCAAGTTAGTCTGAATTACAAATCAAGACCACCGGGGATTACAGGTGGGGCAAGCTGTCGCAGGGCCCTTAATTGTTGGGGTCGCCAGCGGCTCTGCAGCACTTCGCGAAAGATATGCGGGCTGTGATAATGGGGATCAGACCTGCGATACTGCGCATCGCACGCAGGGTTAACGCGCGGCAATTGCATGATGGAACGGGGCGTGTCGGGATCGGAACAGATCAGCAAATCCGGGTTATCATGTTCAAATCTTTCGCGGTAAGCCTGTGCATGCCAGTCGCGCCTGTCCGTATAAAAACCTTCAATCTTCAGCAGAGACGGCGCGTAATATGTCAGGAAATTCGAAGGCATCATTGTTTCATAAGGGTTTCCAATCTGCCAATGCATGCGCACGGTTATGGGACAGATAAAACAGGCCGGAATTCTGCCGATATGACTGGCAATCTGCGGATCATCCAGCTCATCGGCATTCACCATCATGCGTTGAAGCTGCTGTGAAAATAATTCAGCATGCGATGTTCCCGCGCTGACTGCTAAAATCGCGGGCAAAAATGCTGTGCCGTTTAACATATCATAATGCGTAATCATGCTTTCAAACAAATCATTCCAGGCGGGGTTTCGGTAATCCTGTGGTGCGGCATTCATGCCAACACCGACAGAAACAGAATCATCAAGATCTTTTGCGGCGATCATGATCACGTCAGATCCCGGCCCCCAGCAATCCCACCCCAACCTGCGCCAGTAACTGATGCGCTTGGCATCGTTTTCAGGTGACAGAAAAACGGGCGACAGGCCGCTGCCAGTGCGGGATTCCAGAAACTGATGCAGCCGCAGGGCGTCGCCTGCTAAAATGGTTGGTTCAGTCGGCATTGCGCCGCCTGGCAACAGCAATTTGAAATCACGGATATTATCTGGCCACGCTGTTAATTCCTGGACCGGGGACACGCTATCCATTTCATTTTGCCAGCGAAGAATACGGAACTTATGACTATCAAATTCAAACATGACCCAACATGCCGCAATCACAGGGGCGAAAGCAATCAATTTTAGTCTGATTTTGGTTTAGGCAACTATCGTCTGATAAATCTGCAGATTTATGCGCGCATCGGCATCAGGACATAGACGCCTGATGCATCCGAGGCATCCTGCAGGATCGCCGGCTGGGAGCCGTCGGAGACGCGCAGCTGGCAGGCATCACCGTCAATCTGGCCGGTAATATCCTGCAAATAACGGGCGTTAAATCCGATCTCCAAAGGTGGCCCGTCATAACGGACCTCGACTTCTTCCACCGCTGAACCGCTTTCCGCAGAGGAGGCTGACAGCACCATGGTCTGGCCATCCACCACACATTTGATGATGCGGGTCTTGTCGCTTGCCACTGTGGAGACGCGGTCTACCGCGGTTAAAAATGCACGTGTATTGATTTCCAGAATATTATCATTCGATTGCGGAATCGCTTTTTCGTAATCCGGATATTTGCCGTCGATCAATTTGGATGTCAGGCGCAGATTACCGAATTTGAATTGAATTTTGGTATCCGAAACAGAAACCTCAACCGGATTGCTGTCTTCATCCAGCAGGCGGCGCAGCTCCGTCACCGTCTTGCGTGGGATAATCACGCCAGGAATTTCTGCCGCGCCTTCCGGCAATGGCATATCCACGCGCGCCAGACGGTGGCCGTCGGTGGCAACGCTGCGCAGTACGGCCACATTACCACTGCGCGCCGCATGCAAATACATTCCATTCAGGTAATAACGTGTTTCTTCCATCGACATCGCAAACCGTGCGCGGTCGATCAGGTTGCGCAGTTCGTTGGCGGCCAGGGTAAAACTGCGCTGAAAATCATTGCTCGCAATTTGCGGGAAGTCAGAGACGGGCAGACAGCCCAGTTTAAAATTTGAACGGCCCGCAGAAACCGTGAGCACGGGCGATCCCGACGCCATCGCGATTTCAACATTCGCGCCGTCCGGCAATTTACGCACGATATCATACAGCGTATGGGCAGGCGCAGTCGCCGCGCCGGCCTTGCTCACCGTTGCAGGTACGCTTTCGATAATCTGGATATCCATGTCAGTTGCAGAAATGGAGAGTGACTGCCCATCTGCCTGCAGCAACAAGTTGGACAAGATAGGGATGGTGTTCCGTTTTTCCACAACGCTTTGCACGTGGCTGAGAACTTTGGCTAATGCGTTACGCTCAATGACGAGTTTCATATGTCTATGCCCCTGCAGGGTAGGAATTCCCCATGTTTTTGCCGGAAAACGGCGCGGAATGCAAGGGGCGGCTTAGGCAAATCCTACGCTTACTGCGGGTTTGGCCGCGGTGCCCTAAATAGAGTTTCAAGTTTGGGCAGTGTTCTTAAACGTCCACGAACTGCTTCCCTTTGCTCCGCGTTTAATTTCGGTGATTTGGACAATACGGCTGCAATACCTTCAATTTCTGTTTCTGGTATCAGGTGATTTTCCTTTGCTGGCAGAGCCCCCAGAATCTTCATGGCTACCTCGCCATCGGATGCGTTCGCATTCATAATAAGTTCCGCAATAGCCACCCTGTTTCGCCCCTTATATTCTTGAATATTCTGGGCACACTCGGCTAGCGTTTCATTTGTGCAACGGGGTGATGTCGTCGCAATGCGGATAATCTCTAATTGATCCGGTACCGAGGCACTGTCATTTTTTGCTATGCGGATAATGTTGGAAATATGTTGCGCTTTGCAAGTTGGCGATCCGGCTGCCGCGACGCAAAGAGGATAAAGATGTTGCGATAGGATACAGTCATCACCGTGGAGCAGCACTTGCAACAATGCGGCGTTTGCGCCCGGAACCCAGGATAGGAGGGTTAGCCCAAGCTCTTCTTTCCATTCGTGGGATAAATTCCTCTGACGGCGGGCCCAGTTTAACAGCCCATCAACGACCTCCTCATCTGAAGACTTTTTGTCATAATGGGATGACGTTTCCGCCATCTGTTCTCTAACGCTCTGAATTGTAATTGTCATAATAGCTGACCCCTGAAGTATTCCAGGAAAATAGACTTACCCTTAGCCCGAAAACAAGCAATTTTTTACTTGCAAAGCCTTACCACTTAAACCGTTCACCCAGATAGACACGGCGGACCTCGGAATTACCCACGATTTCATCGGGGGTGCCGTGCATTAACACGTGGCCATCATGGATGATATAGGCGCGGTCAACGATGCCCAGCATGTCGCGCACATTATGGTCGGTAATCAAAACACCGATGTCGCGGCGTTTCAGGTGAATAATCAATTCGCGAATGTCAGAGACCGCAATGGGATCAATCCCCGCCAGCGGTTCGTCCAGCAAAATAAAATTCGGCCGCGCCGCCAGGCAGCGTGCGATTTCCGTCCGGCGGCGTTCACCGCCGGATAAGGCAAGGGCTTTGCTATGCCGTAAATGCGAGAGATTAAATTCAGCCAGCAGTTCTTCAAGTTGCGCATCACGCACGGCCTGATCGCGCTCCACCACCTCCAGAACCGCCATGATATTTTCCGCAACCGACAGCTGGCGAAAAATACTCGCTTCCTGCGGCAGGTAGCCAAGGCCCAAACGCGCGCGGCGATACATCGGCAATTCAGTCACATCGCGGTTATCCATCTGGATGCTGCCGCCGTCCGATTTCACCAGGCCGGTGATCAAATAAAAACAGGTTGTTTTGCCCGCGCCGTTGGGGCCAAGCAAACCAACCGCTTCGCCGCGTTCCAATTGCAGCGATACATCGCGCACGACCGGGCGTCCGCCATAGGATTTGCGCAGATTATTGGCAACCAATCCCTGGGGCCCCTGATTATCGGAGATCACATGAAGCGACATGGCCGCCAAGATAGCGGATTACCGCACCAGAGGCAAAAAAAATCACGCGGATTAATGCGCTTTATGGCGCAGGTTTTGGGAAGCGGCTAACGAGATATTCAGAGCCCTTTTGCGTGAGATGGCCATAATCCCAGGCAATCAGACTTTCATTATTATCGCCCAGCCGCGTCAAACAACCATCGGCGTTACATAAAATCCGGCGCGGCGAAATGTAATTCACATGTTTTTCTTTGGCAAAAACCACCATCTGATCATCCAGCTGCATAAAGCCGGTATTGAGGCCGATATTCATGCGCAGCGGGATATCGCCTGTGTCTTTATATACCGCATATAATTGCATCGGCAGGGTTTCTTGCCAGGCCGGCACGGGCCCGATGATATCGATGTCTTTCACGCCCTGCGCGCGCAGACGGGCAATGGTATCCGTTAATTTACGCCAGTCATAATTGCCCCAGATCGCAGCCAGAATAACTTTTTGCGGTTTTTCTTTTTGCACTAGTGACATCACATCATCGTTCATTGCGCGGCAATTGGGATAGTCATTAAAATCCATATCCAGTAAGGGCGGGCAACCGCTGCCATTGCGCTGCAGGAAACGCACGGTATCGCCGTAAAATAATTTATAGCCGGGATAAAGATGCGCGGCATGGGAATCGCCCCATAACAAAACGGTTTGGTTACTTTTGCCCGGTAAAACCTCACAATTTTTGAAGGCGGTATAATCCTGTTTTACCAGATTCAGAAAACAGGTTTCATGGCGGTAGTCGTTTTTATAATCCCGTGGACGGTGAATAATATCCGCAATGATTTTGGGATAGCGTTGTGGCCAGCCACCGTTGTGGTGAGTGTAATAACCCGCGCCGCCGATTGCGGCAATAATCAGAAACAGCGCAATCGCCTTTTCTTTGCCATGCTGGCCAAAGCGCAAATGCTTTTCCACAAAACGGTAAGTGAGCCATGCCAATAAAACAGAAAGCAAAATGGCCGCCCAGCGAAGTTCTGTTGGCGTTTTGCCCGTGCTGGTAATCCGCGCAAAAGACAAGAGCGACCAGTGCCAGAGATAAAGCGGATAGCTGATCAGGCCAAACCAGACCATGGTGCGACGTGATAAAATTGTCCGGTTAAACCAGGCATCAGGCCCCGCAGAAATAATTAAAACCGCACTGAGCACGGGCAGCACAGCCCACCAGCCGGGAAAATCTTTTTCGCCCTTAAGCGCAAAAGCAAGCGCAATGATAATGACGGCACCCAAAATAGACTGCGCGCTGCGAAGGGTTTTGCCATCCGGATTATCGCGGCGAAAAACGCGCCGTAAATAACCATCTGTTTTTTTGCGCAGCGTGGGCAGAATCTCGCTTCGGTTGACAGCCAATAACGCGCCGCACATCAACTCCCAAAAACGTGCGAGCGGCGAATAAAAAGCCGCCTGATAATCATGATAAATTTCATAAATGCCGTAGGCAAAAGATGCAGCGGCAATAGAGGTGGTGACGATGACAAGATTCCATTTCCGGCGATAGGCAAACCACAGAATGACTGGCCAGATCAGGTAAAATTGCTCCTCAACGCCCAGGGACCAAAGATGCAGCAATGGCTGCATGATGGCAGTCGCGCCAAAGTAGCTGTCTTCGGTCATATAGAGCAAATTAGAAACAAAACCCGCGCCGCCTGCGATGTTTTTACCGAGCAAGGCATAATCATCCGGGAATTGCACAAACCAGCCAGCGATAAAAACACCCAGCAATAATAAAATTAATGCTGGAAAAATCCGCCGGATGCGACGCTGGTAAAATTCAGAAAAACTGAAACTGCCAGCATCCAGGCTGTTGATAATAATGGTTGAAATCAGATAGCCGGAAATGACAAAGAAAATATCGACGCCAATAAAACCACCCTTCATGAATCCGGGAAAGGCGTGAAAACAAATGACAAATAACACCGCAACAGCCCGGAGGCCATCAATGTCGGGACGATATTTGGGGTGAATTAAATGATTATCGGATGACATAGCTTATTTTTGATAAAGCAATGCCTTGACGCGGCCGGGTTTGCCGCCGCCGATATCCGGTAATAATTTGGCGATGCCGGAATTCAGATCAATTTCCGCGCGCTGGCCGTTTAATTGATTTTGACCTTTTTTGATTCTCACATCGCCTGTGAGCAATGCGGAACCGCGCCCGGCATCATAAAATCCCTGGCTGCCCGATGCGATGGAAGGTTCGGCTGTGCCAATACCGGTGGTGATGATTACATTCTGATTAGCGGTAGCATTTTGCAGGACCCAGCCGCCATTGGCATCGCGTATGAATTGCGCGTCAATTTTTTCGGCGGCTAAAGTGCGGTCAGCGCGCGCAAGAAACGGCGCACCGGTGGCGGATGATTTCCCGGTTTTATCATTGAATTGAATTTCTTGTTGCGCAGTGAGGGTATCGCCATTGGTTGCGATTAATTTCAAATCCGCGCCGCGCAAAATCACATTACCTGAATTCGCATCATAACTGCCGTAAGGGCCGGATGCCAGATTGCCGTCATTATTCATTTGCACATTGCCTTTGGCTTCCAGCAATTGAATTTCATTTTTGCCGTTGGTGTCAATGTAATGCGCAATCAATTCATCCGCGCGGATCTGCAGTTTGCCACGCACTGCGGTGGCATCGCCCACGGCGCGGTAGGTTTTATCGGATTGCTGCCAGATCAGGCTGCCGGCAGCTTCGATTTCAATGGGTTCAGCCGCAAAAACTGTGTTAATCGGCAGCAGGAGCAGCAGGGTCAGGATTATTTTTCTCATCTGTTTCCTTTAGCACAAGCCGTGCAGGTCCGGTAAGGGTTAAGCGTTGCCCGGCGTGATCATATACAAAACCCTGCGCAGACAGATCAACGCGCGGACCGGAACCGGTGACCGGCATTTTGCCTGTGACGATTTTATTTTTCAAATCAATATCCGCCGCGCTGGTAATAAAACTGTCACCTTCGGGCGTAGTCATGGTCACATCATCGGTGAGGTTTAAAAGCTCGGCCTTGTCCTGATAGGTGCCCTGCCTGGCGATCACGCGGGTGCCTTCGGAATTATCATCATTTGTCAGTGCTGCTGCTGGCGCAACCAGCACAACCTCATCGGGCGTTGCGCGGGATTGAATAGCGCGCTCAGCGGTTAAAACAAATCGCTGTCCGCCCTCATCCTGACCCTCATAACGCGGATTGACCAATTCTGTTCGGTCCCCTGTAATTTGCGCCTTATCAATGCTGGGCAGGCGGATTTCTGTGACGATGGGCCAGAGAAAAAATAATACCAATAATAAAACGCCCAGGGCCGGCACGACAATCCGAAGGCTGCGTACCACATGGCTATAACTGGGCATCAGGCTATCCCGGCGCGCAGCAGATCATGAATGTGAATAATGCCCAGCGGCACATTGTCTGCGTTCACCGCAAACAGCGATGTGATATTGCGTTGCTGCATGGTTGAAAGCGCTTCGGCCACCAGAGCATCAGGTGAAATGGTTTTTGGATTAGCCGTCATAATTTTTTCTGCCGCCACGCGCATCAGATCATCACGCATGTGACGGCGCAAATCACCGTCCGTGATAATGCCCACCAATTTATCTTTTTTCGTGATGCCCACACAGCCAAACCCTTTTTCACTCATCAAGACCACCACATTCCCCATCGGCGTATCAACCGCGCACAACGGCAATTCATTCTGTGGATGCATCAGATCGGAAACCTTCATGAGTTTCAGCCCCAGCTTACCGCCAGGGTGGTAATGATTGAATTGCTCTGCGGTAAATCCGCGCGCCGCCATCAATGCCGCTGCCAAAGCATCACCCAGACCCAGCATTAATGTGGTGGATGTCATGGGTGCGAGCTCCAGCGGACAGGCTTCGGGTAATTTCGGCAGCAGCAGTGCAATATCGGCATGCTGCGCGAGGCCGGAATTCTTGCCTGATGTGATGCCAATGAGGGGAATATTAAAACGGCGCGTATAGGTGATCAGATTAATCAATTCCTGTGTATCGCCGGAATTAGAGAGCGCGAGCACCGCATCATTAGCCGTGATCATGCCCATGTCACCGTGGGAGGCCTCGGCAGGATGCACAAATTGTGCGGGCGATCCCGTTGAGGCCAGTGTGGCCGCAATCTTGCGCGCAATATGACCCGACTTGCCCATACCGGTGACGGTGATACGGCCTTTGACGGATTTTAGTTTTTCAACCGCATCGGCAAATTTTTGATCTAGCCCATCTGCCAGCTTTTTCAGGGCTTCGCTCTCAGCGGTCAGGACACGGATGCCCTCGGTGATGGCAGAATTCGTCATGATCAGTGATGCGCAAAAATATCTTTGGATTCCCAGCCTGCCAGATCCAGCATGACGCGCACCGGCAGAAACTCCACGCAGGCCTGATACAGACCTGTGCGACCTTCGCGCAATAACATGGCATCCAGTTTTTCGCGCAGGTTGTGCAAATGAATGACATCCTGCGCGGCATATTCCATTTGATCCTGCGAAAGATCCGGCGCACCCCAGTCCGATGATTGCGCGGCTTTGTTTAATTCAACACCCAGCAATTCTTTGCAGAGTTCCTTCAGGCTATGGCGGTCGGTATAGGTGCGCACCAGCATGGAGGCAATTTTGGTGCAGTAAACCGGATAAGGCAAAACATCGAGATAATTTTTCACCGCACCCAGATCAAAGCGCGCGAAGTGGAAAATTTTCACTACATGTTCATCAGCAAATAATTTAACCAGATTGGGCGCATCAAATTCATGCGGGGCGAAGCGCACAATATGTACGTCACCATCATGCCCACAAAGCTGCACCACACAAAGCCGATCGCGCGCATGATTAAGGCCCATGGTCTCGGTATCCACAGCGACAGAGCCGGAAAATTTCACATTGGCTGGCAAATCGCCATGATGCACGGTGATGGTCATGCCTTGTTTGTGCGGGAAAACCGGGCCGAAATCAAGCCGGGACTAGCTGCGGAAAGCCTTTATCGCTGCGATAATCCCATCCTGCACTTCGGGCATTAAATAGGGGTGCATGGGAAGCGACAGCACTTCATGCATCACGGCTTCGCTATGCGGCAATTTTCCGTCCACGGATGGATAATGGCGGTAGGCGGGTTGCAGATGCAATGGCCGCGGATAATAAATTGCGGTGGGAATGCCGCGCGATTTGAGATGCTCTTGCATGCCGGCGCGCGCGCCGTCCGGAATCGCAATCGTATATTGCGCCCATATCGAGACATCCTCATCCGGCACATGCGGTGTTCTCACAACGTCCTGCAATGCATCCGTATAACGCTGGGCGACGACATTTCTTTTCACAATTTCATCCTCATAGATTTTCAGTTTTTCCAAAAGGATTGCGGCCTGAAGGGTATCCAGGCGGCTATTCATGCCAATGCGGACATTGTCATATTTATCCGTGCCCTGGCCATGCACGCGCAGGCTGTGCAAAATTTCAATATCATTTTCATTATTGGTTAAAATCGCGCCGCCATCGCCATAACAACCCAAAGGCTTGGCCGGGAAAAAACTCGTGGTGGCAAAACGCCCCATGGATCCCGTGCGGCGATTGTTTTTATAGGTTGCGCCAAAGCCCTGTGCGGAATCCATGATCAGCCACAGGCCGAATTCTTCCGCAATTTCATTCAATGCATCGTAATCCGCGGGTAGGCCAAACAGATCAACGGCGATAATCCCGCGCGGCGTGAGTTTGTTTTCTTTCTGGCATTCCAAAATCGCGGCGCGCAAAGATTCCGCACACATATTATAAGTACGCGGATCAATATCCACAAAATAGGGCGTGGCGGCGCGCCAGCACACCACCTCTGCCGTTGCGGTAAAGGTGAAGGATGGACAGAAAATCGCATCACCTGGTTTTACGTTTAACAGCATCAGGGGCAAGGCAATCGCATCCGTACCATTGGCGCAAGCCACCGTGTATTTCGCGCCGCAGAAGTTGGCAAGCTTTTCTTCAAACTCACGCACCTCTGGCCCCAGAATATATTGGCCGTGATCCAGAACGCGCAGCACCGCTGTATCAATTTCCTTTTTAATGCGCTGTTGCTGGGTAGCGAGATCAATGAAGGGGATCATTTCAGTAATTCCTCAAGAATTGTTGAAACGCGCAGGGCATGCTGGCCACCGGTCAAAGGCTCTGCGCGTGTTTCCAGGCAGGAAATAAAATGTTTCATCTCGCGGCCCAACGGCTCATCCACCTCCAGTGCAATGGCCTGGTGCAATGCGGTGCCTTCGGGACGCGAGAGAATAAGTTTTTCATCCCACGGTTTGCCATCGTCAAAGACCAATGCGCCGGTTTCGCCCAGCACGGTAAAACGATGCTCCTTAAATGGATTCAGGCGCGATAGGCATAAATGCGCAGCCACATCACCATAACGCAAATGCACCTTTGCAATATCCGCATGCGGGGGTTGCAGATAGGCATGGCGGCGCACCAGAATATCGGTTGGGATTTCAGGCAAAAGACCATCAATCATGGCCAGATCATGCGGGGCTAGATCGGCAATGCCATCTTCTTCGGGGTGCACAGGCCAGTAATGCAAACGATGCGCGGCGATATGCCGGATTTTGCCAATCGCCCCCGCCTTTACCTGTTCAATCAATTTCATAAAGCCGGGATGATAACGCAGCAGATGCCCGACCATCAAAACGCATTTTTTATCGCTTGCGATCTTTAATAACGCTTCAGCTTCTGTGCGCCGCAGTGCGAGCGGCTTTTCCACATAAACATCTTTGCCATTTGAAAGCGCGCGGTTTACCAGTTCATAATGTGTGACAACAGGTGTGACAATCGCAAGGGCTTTGTGTGTTGGATCTGTCATCGCAGTTTCAATATTCACGGCCGGCACATTGTAAATTTCCGCCATGGCTTCAGCGCGCTCTGCATCGCGATCGGCAATCCCGCCCAATGCTCCCAGCGCGGCCAAATTGCGGATGATATTTTTACCCCAATGGCCGCAACCGATAACGGTGACCTTGGGGCGGGAAGAAATTGCGTTCATATCTCTGTCTTCGCGGGTTCAAGGCCGCACCGCAAGATGGCGGGTCATCACAAAGCATGAAGCAGCGTTACTAAAATGCATATTCCGGTATTCCCAATGATTCGTTTCTAGGCTAAGTTGCGCCTGGGGGAAAAAGACCATGGTCTGGCAAAGATATAAAAATCCTTTATTTACAAAAGGTTGCGTATGGATTGCGCTGGTATGCTTTGGAGTAATTCCCCTGTGGGTAGAGCCTGCGTTTTCCCAGGACTCGCGCCAATCACTTCCTGTCATTAATGCCGAAGCCCTCAATCAACTGGTGGCAGAGTTGCAATCCGCGCCGCCGCCTGCCCTTGAAATCCGTGAAGGCACAGAACTGGATGACCTGCAAACTGCGATAGGTTCCGGGGATATCAGCCAGTTGAATCCTCCCGGCCATGTGAGCGATAGCGCAGAAAATGATTTCAGCGATGTGGTGGGTGTCTCTCCCCGACGCACGAAATCAAATAAACAAGCGGCAACAAAATATCCTGGCAGTGAAGAAGCCAACGATGTTCTGGATATCACGGGCCTGAGTGCAATAGAGGCAGCCTATTCACGCCGCGCTTCGCAACGCCTGGTACAATTTGGGTATGATATTTTCACCGGCGCGGATGCCCGTGCGCCCGCACCTGCCACTTTGGGTGATAATTATACGCTGGGGCCGGGTGACCGCGTGTTGGTGGTGCTGCGCGGTGCGCAAACCAAAACGCAAACTTATCCTGTGGGCGATGATGGTAAATTGATCGTGGATTCCATTCGCCCAATTACAGCAGCAGGACGCACCCTCAAAGATGTCTCACGCGAAATTGAACAGGAAATTTCCGGCAGCCTGATGGACACCCAGGCATTTGTTTCACTGGCGAAGTTGCGCGCCGTCAATGTGCAGGTGGTGGGTGAGGTCGCGCGGCCGGGACGGCAAAGCCTATCATCTTATGGCGGCGTGATTGACGCATTGAATGCGGCAGGCGGCATTCGCAAAACCGGGTCACTGCGCCGCTTGCAACTGGCGCGCAGTGATGGGACGCAGCAAACACTGGATCTTTATCAATTGCTCCTTACCGGTTCCCGTGATGTGGATGTGCAGTTAAAGGACGGAGACCGGATTATGGTGCCGCCGGTAGGTGGGACGATGGCGGTTGCAGGTAATATCAAACGTGCTGCCATTTACGAATTGCCTGAAAAAAATCCAGATGTGACCCTGCAACAGGCATTGTATCTGGCCGGTGAAACACATTTGCCCGCGGGCCTGCGTTTTATGCGCATCCGTACAGACAATGCCGGCAATGAACAATTTACCAGCCTGGCGGATCCCGAGGCTGCATTGCTGATGGATCAGGATGTGATTTTGGCGCAGGCGCGCGGGGATGCGCCGCGCCGCGTGGTTTCTGTGATGGGTAATGTGCGTGCACCCGGACGTGTGCCGCTCGATGAAGCGCGTACGTTATCCGCGTTGTTGGGTGACGGCGCGAACATTGGCGATGATACCTATCCCCTGATGGGTATTATTGAACGCAAAAATACCAGGACGCTGGAAAAAGAATATGTACCGTTTCGTCCCGCAGATGTTTTATCGGGCGATAACACACCGCTCCGTGAAGGCGATAAAGTTAAGTTATTTTCGGAAAAAGATGTCGATCATCTCACCGCAACGCCTGTTGCCGCTGGCAGCAGCAAGGCCGCGATGTTTGACAGCGGCGCAGGGCTTGATGCGGCTAAAGAAAATCTGTCACCTACCCAGCGCATTGTGCAGGATCATGTGGTTACGCTGCGCGGCGCGGTGGCGCGGCCCGGAAATTATCCGATTGCCAAAGATACGTCGCTTTCTGAAATTATCGGCGCGGCAGGCGGCCTGACGCGCGAAGCAGATAAATCATCCATTGAAGTCGTGGGATATCGCACAGACGACATGGGCCGCCGCGAACCTGTACGCGATAGTTATGATATCACGCGCGAAAATCCGCGTGCCATTTTAATTCCGGTGGGTGCGTCTGTTCGCATTAATCCGAAGACGGATCTCGTGCAGCGTGAAGGCGTGCGTATTTCTGGCGAAGTGGCGCGGCCAGGAAAATATGACATCATGCGCGGTGAAAAATTATCATCCCTTTTGGGGCGCGCAGGCGGTGTGACGCGCGAAGCCTATCCGGCAGGAACTGTATTTATGCGCGCATCTGCGCGCCGTCAGGAAGCCGCACAATTTAAATCAGCAGCGCAGCAACTGGAAACCAGCCTGGCGCGTGCCCTGTCCAACGAAGATAAAAAGCCAAATTCTGAACAGGTGGATATGGCGCGGCAACTTGCCAATGAACTGCGCAATGCACCTGCTGTTGGCCGTATTACCGTTGAGGCTGATCCGGATGTCTTGCGGCTGAAACCTGAACTGGATGTATTGTTGGAGGCCGGAGATGAAATCGTCATTCCGCCGCGCCGCCAGACCGTCACGGTGGCAGGCGAAGTGCATGCGCCTGCCAACTTGCAATTTATTTCTGGCAAAGATGCCGGGAAATATTTACGCGAAGGCGGCGGCTTTACGCGGTTTGCTGATGAAAGTCATGCCTTCGTGATTTTACCCAATGGCGCGTCACGTCCGCTCAGCGTCTCTGCCTGGAATCATGAGGAAACGGCGATTGCTCCAGGCTCTACAATTGTCGTGCCACGCGATCCGGATAATTACGATACGCTGCAGCTGGTGAGCGGGATTGGAAATATTTTATCGCAATTGGCGGTTTCGACGGCTGCAATTGCCTCGATTAATGATAAAGATGATTGATGCGATTTTCGATTATCACCATCACTTAT
>DPZW01000022.1 GCA_003536545.1 Rhodospirillaceae bacterium | reverse complement strand
CATCATCATGACCGATGCGGATGTAGACGGCGCACATATTGCCGCCTTGCTCATTACATTTTTCTTTTTGCAAATGCGGCCATTGATTGCATCCGGGCGTTTGTATCTCGCGCAGCCGCCACTTTATCGTTTGTCCGCAGGCGGCAAATCCATTTATGCGCGCAATGAGGCTGACCGCGAAAGAATTATTGCCGAAGATTTTAAAGGTCGCAAAGTGGAAACCAGCCGTTTTAAGGGTCTGGGTGAGATGATGCCTGGGCAGCTCAAGGAAACCACCATGGATCCATCCAAACGTTCTCTTATCCGCGTGGATATGGGCAGCGCAGAAAAAGCATCAGCAGATATGATTGAACGCCTGATGGGCAAATCCGCCGAAAGCCGTTTCCAGTTTATCCAGGAAAATGCACAGTTTATAAATGAAATAGATATTTAATGAGGCTGGGGATGGTTTCCCTGACCTTTTAAAGCAGCATATTTCTGGCACGCCATCACCCCACGATATGCAAAATGAACAGCGTTTATTCCCCATAGCGCAGCCCAAACCGCAGGCGGCATTCCTGAATAATTTTCGTTCTTGGCAGTCGCCAACCCAGTTGCGGACGCGCTCGCGAAAAACCACCAAGCCATTGAAAAACCTAATTTAAATTTCTGTAAATTTTGTGCGGGCATAGTCATTTCCTCCCAATGAATAACATATCAAAAACATGGGTTTGAAAACAGAGAAATAAATAGTTTCATATGAAACCTGCTTCAGTAAAATTCTTTTGCAGGAAAATTGTAATCAGCTTTGCACATAATACTGCCTCTTCCAGTGGTGCGAGATGTCCTACTCGATCCAACAAATGAAATTCGGCACCCGGCACTTGATCCGCGATTTCCTGCTGCAATTCTGGCGGTGTGCGTTGATCGCTATCACCGCCAATAATCAACGTTGGCACAGGGATATGCGGCAACAGATCGCGGCTATCGGGCCGCGTGATGATGGCATTTTGCTGTGCTAGAAACCCCTGCTGCCCGATATGCGCGGCCATTTGCATCACTGTATCGGTTACACTGCGGTTACCTAATTGGCGCGGATGCACAATAGTTGGCATCAATTTATTCGTGACGCCCGCAAACTTTCCGACCTCTACCACGCTTTTTAACCTCTCGCGCTCTTCCAATTTTTCCTGATCGTCGGAACGTGCAGAAGTATTGAATAAAATCAATCCTCTCACCCGGTGCGGGGATTGGCGCAGGATTTCGAAACTCACGTAACCACCTAATGATAATCCAATCAGGATAAATTCTTCGGGTGGGCCGGACAGCGCATGCCGCGCATAGGCAGCCACTGTATCGCCGCGCGTCAGGTCAATATAATGCGGCGTCAGCAGACCCGGCGGCATTGCGGCCACCATGGGGGCCCACAGGCGTTCATCGGTCAATTGGCCGGGTAAAAATAGCGCGGGAAATGACATTCCTGACCATTTAAGCAGAATTATCTATGCATTCCAGCCATATTTCGCTATGCACATGCCATGACTGAAGAAAATACCGAGATTGTCCGTTTTACCGATCTTGGCCTGTCTGATGAAACGCTTAAGGCATTATCGGAATCCGGCTATGAAACTCCAACGCCCATCCAGGAAAAATCAATCCCCATCATCTTAATGGGGCGCGATATGGTGGGTTGTGCGCAAACCGGCACAGGAAAAACCGCCGCCTTTGTTTTGCCGCAAATTGAAATTTTGATTGGTGGCCGCACACGTGCACGTATGCCGCGCTCACTTATTCTTGCGCCCACGCGTGAACTTGCGGCGCAGATTGCTGATAACTTTGGCAAATATACAAAATATCATTCTCTATCCTGGGCCCTGCTCACCGGCGGTGACGGCATGGATGAACAAATCAAAGCTCTGGATCGCGGCGTGGATGTTTTGATCGCAACGCCGGGCCGCCTGCTGGATCACTATGAACGTGGCCGCATTTTGCTGACTGACGTGAAGATTTTCACGATTGATGAATGTGACCGCATGATGGATATGGGTTTCATTGACGATATCGTTAAAATTGCAGGGCTGCTGCCGCAAATGCGCCAGACCCTAATGTTCTCCGCTACCATGGCCCCTGAAATCCGCAAATTGGCAGAAAAGTTTTTACAAAATCCGCGTGAGGTTTCCGTCGCACCGCCCGCGCAAACGGCTGCGCTGATTACCCAGGAACTCTATTACGTCGATGCGCGTAAAAAGCGTGAACTGCTGCGCCACCTGCTGCGCAGCAAGGAAGTGCATAACGCTTATATCTTCTGCAATCGCAAGCGGGATGTCACAGTGCTGACAGATTCCCTGCGCCGCCATAAATTCAATGTGGGCGAATTGCACGGCGATATGGTGCAATCCAAACGTTATGAAACCTTGGCAGATTTTAAATCCGGTAAACTGGAAATGATGGTTTGCAGTGACGTTGCCGCGCGCGGTCTGGATATTCCGGATGTTGCCTGCGTCGTGAATTTTGATATTCCCTTTAATAGCGAAGATTACGTACACCGCATTGGCCGCACAGGCCGCGCGGGTAAAACCGGAATCTCCATCAGCTTCGCCACACCGGATGATGTTAAATTATTGGATAACGTCTTTACACTGACCAAACATAAGGTTGAACCCACATCCGTGCCCGGCCTGACGCTGGATAGCCTGGATGCAGGTGATGCGCCGCGTGAAAGATCATCAGGCCGGAGTGACCGCGGCGGGCGTGGTGACAGTCGCGGCAAAAAACCTTCTGCGCCGCCTCCACGCGAACGTGAGCGTGAAAAGCCCAGCGCGTCACCGCCACGCGATAAAACTGGGGCTCTGCCGCCCAGAACATATCCCACGCCTGATCCTATCCCGGCAGGTGGCTTTGACGACGATATTCCTGCATTCCTGCGCCGTTAACGCCACTGCAGGCTGGCATTTGGGCGCGATTCAGTTAAAATCTCCGGCACAAAGGAAATAGCATCATGAAAATTATTTTAAATCGTTCTGGAATGACAATTCTGGAAACAATTATTGTTCTGATTATTGGCGGCCTGATTATCAGCGGCATCTGGGTGACCTATTCTGAAATGTCCCTGAACGATAAAATCCGCAGAACTGTCAATGCAATTGATAAAACTACGGCCAAGACCAGGGATTTTCTAAGTGCTCGCACCACCGTTCCCGCCGATCTTTCTGTGCGGATGCATGATCAGAATTTAATGCCTGCCGAACTGACTTTTAAAAGCACTGCAGGAAATATTTCAACCTATACCTCACCCCTATCGAATGATTTTTATGTGACGGCGAATATTACTTCAGATCGTATGTTTTTTGTTCGTGTCGCTTTCAAGCGGGGTTCACGGGAATGTCAGCGCCTGGCCCCCATTATGCTGGGCACAGACAGAGGAATGAACGAACGCGGTATTGTGGGCTATTCATTAGGAACTCTTATCGTTGGCGAGCAAACCAATATTCCGCGGCGCACCATAACACCCGCGGACCTGCTGCAGCAGTGCCCTCTTTCAAGTGCGATAGGATTTTATTTTGCCGTACGCCCATAATCTCATCAAATGAATATTAAGCTAATAATTCTATGTGTTTTATTCTGGGCGAACATCCATGTTTCCCATGCGGCCCAATTGCCCAAAACACAATTGAAACTGCAGGAACGGCAAACAGACAATTTTGTCCTTTTTGCCGATGAAGTCGGCAATAACGATCAAACCAAAACCCAAACGGCGCGCGGCAATGTTCAGATTGTTTCGGAGCCCTATGTGCTGCTTGCGGACGAAGTGCAATATTCCCAGGCACAGGATCTGATGATTGCGCGCGGCAATGTCCGGCTGATGCAGCAACAAACCAAAGGTCCTCCCAGCGAAGTTTTATTTGCGGATTATCTGGAAATGACCAGTGATATTGCCAACGGCAGCATTGTGAATGCCCGCATGCTCTTCAGTGATAACAGCCGCATGGTGGCGCGGAATGCCGTGCGCACCATGGGTGAAACCGCCCCCAATACCGAAATGCGTGATGTCATTTATTCACCCTGCAATCTTTGCAAGGAGGATCCGACCAAGCCCCCCATCTGGCAGCTCAAGGCTGATAAAGTCACGCATGATGCTACCGATAAACGCATCCGTTACCGCAATACCACCATGGAATTTTTTGGCGTGCCTTTTTTCTACACACCGTATTTCGCACACCCGGATCCTTCTGTGACGCAAGAGGCAGGGTTTCTGCCCCCAGCCTATCTTAGCAGCCCTTATCTTGGGCAATTTTTGCGCAGTTACTACTATTATCCCATTTCACCCACCCAGGATATCACCGCAGAACTGAGTTATGCGAGCAACCAGGGCCCCTTGCTCGGCCTTGAATGGCGCAAACAACTAAGCAAAAGCAGGGTCACCATGCGTGGGGCTGTAACGTCCAGTGATCTGGAAACCCTGACCGGCACGAATGAAAAACTGCGCGGTTATTTTGCCGCTGACGCCATATGGGATATCAACAAACGCTGGCGCGCGGGCGCGGAGGTCTTTTATGCGGGGGATCCTACGTTCTTGCGCCAATATAAATACAGCAATGAAGATATTTTAAAAAATAGGATTTATGCCGAACGTTTTCGTGGCCGCAGCTATGGCTCTATCAATGCCTATGCTTTCCAGGATTTGCGTCCGGCGCGCCCAGGGGATCAGCCTAACCTGCTCCCGTATTTGACTTACAGCACTTATGGCCGCCCCGGTGCAACTTTTGGCGGCCGCTGGGGCTTACAAAGCAGTTTCCTTGGCGTGAGCCGCCCCTATGGCGGTCAGGGTGTGCAACGCGCCAGCGCGACAGCAGATTGGGAACGCCAGTGGTTTACGGATATCGGTCTCGTGAATAAATTATCAGCAAGTTTACGCGGTGATATTTATCAGGTGCAAAGCGCGGATCCCGCACTGGCCGGAGCTGGACGCGCGGGCAAAGATTATGGCGTCTCCCGCATCTTTCCTGCTTTGCAATGGCAAACCTCCATGCCATTTGTGAAAACCGGCAGTTTCTTGCAATATGAAATTGAACCCCTGGTTTCTTTTTCTGCTTCGCCGCGCCTCAAAAACGCTGCTATTCCTAATGAAGACAGCCTGGATGTGGAATTGGATCCCACCAATCTTTTAAATATTTCACGCTTTCCAGGTCTGGACCGCGTTGAAGACGGCCAACGTTTTACCTACGGCATGCGCGGCCGCATCACCAACCGCAACGGCGGTTATCTTTATTCCTTCATTGGGCAAAGCTTCCGTCTGAATGGCAATCATGCCTTTCCGGTTGGCTCTGGTCTGGATGATGATACTTCGGATATTGTCGCCCAGGTAAATGCCGTCCCCAGCCGATATCTGGATCTGGATTACCGGACACGATTGGATGATGCCACACTTGCCCCACAACGTCATGAGCTCACCCTGAATGCAGGGCCAAGCTGGTTGCGCATTGGCAGCACCTACGCTTTCCTGAAGCAAGTACAGAATACGGGCATTAACCTGAACCGCCAGCAGATTATCAATTCAGCCGCACTTACCATCAGCGATCGCTGGCGATTAACCGCAAGCGATATTAAAGATCTGGATGATGGTGCAAAGTCCCTCGTCACCACAATGGGTATTCAGTATATCGACGAATGTTTTTCCATCCTCTTTAACGCCCAGCGCGATTATACCCAGCGTGTGGGGATCAATAGCGGCGACAGCTTTTATATCACCTTTAGCTTTAAAAATCTGGGCGAAGTCACAACCCCGACGTTCAATACCCTTGCGCCTGGCGGGCAAATCAGCAGCCCATAGGATAATTCACTTGCCATCCATCATCAGGTTTTATAAGCAATCACATCATGTCTTTACGCCTTCACGATCCCTTTGAACGCCGCCGCCGTGCGGGGCTACAGCGCACCATTCAACAGTCCATGATGGTGATTGCCTGCATCGGCGTTCTGGCACTCACTTATAACTTTGGCCAGAACCGCGGTGATGCTGAATTTCATGCCAGCCGGAATGAACTGGCTGAATTGCGAAAGAATAAAACTGAACTTGAAAAACAGATTGTGGCACTGCGAGCAGAAACCTTGACCACACAAACCAAGCTCAAGGAACTCGAGCGGCAATATCAGGCAGATATCGGCGATGATCATCTGCGCAGCTTTAACCGCCTGTTGCGGGAACGCCTGGCATCCGGCGTAAAGCCGGAACGGCTGCAACAGGTAATTGCCGCAACATCAAATGTGCGCAATTGCAGCTCCCCTGAAACCAAACGCTTTATCGTCGCCACGCCGTTATCCAAAAAAGAAAAAAGCAGCGATGTCAGTTTTGGCAGCGGCCTTGTGACCATTACCGGCAACGGCATGTCCGCCACCAATATCAATGGCGGCAAGGAAGCCTGGTTTGATCCGGCGCAGCCTGTCAATGTCAGCATCAATGTACGCGGCGGCCAGAACATTACCAAAACTGGCCCGCTGCCCATTCAGCATTCTATCATCCAGGGTGCGACTGAATATCGCTTCACCATTGCCCCCAGCGCACGTTCATACGCTGAGGTCACGGCAGATCAGTGCGCTTACCCTTAAATTACTTGCCGTCACTGACCTGTTCGATTTTGCCGCCCGTGAATTTATAAACCGCAAAGCTCGCGTTTTTAATGTCACCCTTGTCGTCAAACCCCAGTTTGCCCATTGGCGTATCATGCTCACCGCCGCGCAGTGCCGCGATCACCTTGCTCGGCTCTGCCGCGCCAATTTTATTGACGGTATCTGCCCATAATTTCAGCGTTGCATAACTGTAGATGGTATAGCCATCTGCGCTTTTCTTGGCAGATTTGAATTCATTAAGAAGTTTTTTATTCGCAGGGTTTTTGGTCAGATCCGGCGGCGAAGTAAATAAGGTGCCCTCACCCGCCTTACCCGTAATCGCCCAGTAATCTATAGATGAAATCGCATCGCCGCCAATCATCACGGTTTTCAGCCCCTGCTCACGCATCTGACGTGTAATCAATCCCGCCTCGTTCTGATAACCGCCATAAACCAATACATCAATATTATTCTGCTTCAGGCGCGTGACCAGCGATGTATAATCTTTTTCGCCGACATTTACATTTTCACGCAACTGAATTTTTGCCTTTCCTGGCTCCAATGTCTTCGCTACAGCCTCAACCAAACCTTTGGAATAAGTCTGCTTGTCATGCACCAGTGCGATATTTTTGCCCGGAAAATTCTCCAGCACATATTTGGCAATTGAGCTACCCTGATCGTTATCCTGCCCCACCACGCGAAAGATATTTTTATACCCCTGCTGCGTAATCTGTGGATTGGTTGCACCCGGCGTGATCATCAACACGCCTTCATCCGCATAAACGCGCGATGCGGGGATTGTGGACCCTGAACAAAAATGCCCCACCACAAACGGGATTTTCTCCCCCACAATCTGGTTGGCAACTGTTACTGCCTGTTTCGGATCACAGGCATCATCAAAATATTTTACGGTTAATGGCTGGCCTAAAATACCGCCGGCTGCATTGATATCCTTTGCAGCCTGTTCTGCACCATTTTTAAGCTGCTCGCCAAAATTAGCCGCAGGCCCGGAAAAGGGCCCAGCAACAGCAATCGTCACACCTTTGGCCTGCGCTGTGCCCGCAAACAGACAAACTGCCGCTGCTATCGCTAAAAATTTCTTTTGCATTCTTT
>DPZW01000113.1:6951-8123 GCA_003536545.1 Rhodospirillaceae bacterium | reverse complement strand
CGAGGGCGGCATGCAGGCCTTCCAGCGCAGGCAATAATTCATGATGAATTTGCTCGACGGCAGCGATATGCATCGCAGTCGGGAAACTGTCGTTCGACGACTGGCCGCGGTTCACGTGATCATTCGGATGCACGACCTTATCGCCCACACTGCTGCCCAATAATTGCGCCGCTCGGTTGGCAATCACCTCATTCGCATTCATATTCGTTTGCGTGCCGGAACCTGTTTGCCAGACCACCAGTGGAAAATGATCGTTCAATGCGCCGTCAATCACTTCGTCTGCCGCATCCACAATTGCCTGACCGATTTTGGCGTCCAATTCACCCAGTGCCATATTGGCCTGCGCGGATGCTTTTTTCTGAATCCCGAATGCACGGACGAGCGGCAGCGGCATGCGCTCTGTACCGATTTTGAAATTCTCGCGCGAACGCTGAGTCTGTGCGCCCCATAATTTGTCGGCGGGGACTTCTACCTGTCCCATTGTGTCAGTTTCGATGCGGAAATTCGTCATGTCTATAACTCCTAAAGCTTTCCAAAGTCTTGCAATGCGCCGTTTTTAGCGCGGGCAGCTGTAAAATAAAAGACGTCCAATGTCATAGGGATGTCATATTCGGCTGATAGTCTGAAACCTGATGTTAAGGTTTACGCCATATATTCTGGATAGAGGTATCAGATGCCAAAGTTACAAAGACTAAAACCTGCTAAAAAGGCCAATACTCGGGCCCGTGCGGACAAACGTGTGCGTGAAATGCATGCCCGCGAGCCTGCAGGCGAACATGTCCGCCCGACTCGCGATGTAGAAGGGCTTAAAAAAGTTGCCAGATTAATGAGCGGCGTGGCCTCGCGTGCCGCTGGGGCCTATGCGGATGCCCGTATTGCTGAAGGTGATAAATTTATCCGCCTGGCGCAGGCAGGTTACCGCGAAGCCATGGTGATCTTTGAGGAGATTCTGAAAGGTAAAAAAGTTTTAGGCGAGAAAGAACAGGAAGATTTGATCACGACCATGAACCAAATCAAACTGCTTAATTTGCGCGTATCAGATTATGCCGCAGCGTCCAAAGACGAAGCATGGCGACGTGAACATACCGAAGACTGGAATCCGCATCCACTGGGTGAGGATAAACAAGGCTTCTTTGCGAAAGAGACTTATTAAGCGATCTTGCGCTTTATTT
>DPZW01000113.1:0-6776 GCA_003536545.1 Rhodospirillaceae bacterium | reverse complement strand
TTGCGCTTTATTTGTTCATCCAGTTTCTCATCCTGAATGCCCGCCGGTTCCTGGTGCAATGTAATATGCGCCGTGGGGAATTCCATGCGCAATGCATTTTCAATCATATCCGTCACGTGATGCACCGCCTGCAATGACATATGCGGTGCCATTTCCACATGGGCTTCGATAAAAATATCGGGGCCGGATCGGCGTGTGCGCAAGTCATGCACGCCTTCCACCGCTTTATGTGCTTGCATAATGCCGAGGATATGCTGGCGGTCCGCCGTGCCCAGCTCAATATCCATCAATTCGCCCACTGCAGTTTTCCCAAGCCGATAAGCGGAAAATAAAATATAAACTGCAATGATGATGCTGGCTGTGCCATCCAGCCACGGCCAGTCACGCGAACTGCCGAGCCATAGCGATAAAATCACCATGCCATTGACGATAATGTCATTCAGGTAATGCAAAAAATCTGCCTTGATCGACAGGCTTTGGGTGCGCAGCACAATACGATGTTGATAAAATAGCAGTGCAATAATAATGCCGGATGAAATCAGCATAATATTGATACCGAGATCTGTCTGCTGGATTGGTTCGGGGTGGATAATCCGCGAAGCAGATTGGATAATGAAATAGATACCAGATCCGGCAAGGAACGCCGCCTGCGCCATGGCAACCAGCGGCTCCGCCTTGCCGTGGCCATAGCGGTGATTGTCGTCCGCCGGGCGATGCGCAGTATGCAGCGCAAAAAGGGCAGTGGCTGATGCAATCGCATCCATGACGGATTCCAGGACGGATGCCAGCACGACCATCGCATTGGTCATAAAATAGGCATAAAGCTGCATCGCAATAATCAGCAGCGCAACAAAAAGACTGATTCCCGCGGCGCGCTGGGTCAGGTGGGACCGTTCAAGGTGAGTAAGAGACATCAGGGATATAACCGTTGTTGCTGCCAGCCGTTCTGGTCAAGCGTATATAACATGCGTTCATGCAGGCGATAAGGTCGTTCTGCCCAGAATTCAATGGTTTGCGGCTTAATGTTAAAGCCGCCCCAATGCGGCGGACGCGGTACATCCATTCCTTCAAATTTCTTGTTCATTTCCTCAAGGCGGCTGGAAAGCTCGGACATATTCTTGAGTGGGCGGGATTGTGCAGATGCCCAGGCCCCGACCTGGGAAATGCGATAGCGAGTAGCAAAATATCCATCGTCATCTGCGCTTGGCAATTTGCTCACCGTGCCTGTGATGCGCACCTGCCGCTGCAAAGACTTCCAGTGAAAAGCCAGTGCTACATTTGGATTTACGGCAATTTCTGTGGCTTTATCACTTTCCAGATTGGTAAAAAATTGGAACCCATCCGGTCCTATGCCCTTTAATAAAACGATCCTGACGCGGGGGCTGCCGCCGGCTGTCACCGTTGCTAGTGACATGGCATTGGGATCATTGATCTCATGCTGTTCGGCCAGCTCTAGCCACTGGCGGAATTGTGTAATTGGGTCAGGAAGAAAGGTCAGACCTGTGCTTGGTTCCATGCCAAGGGGATAATATATTCACAGCGTTAACGCAAATTAACTGTTGTAAATTCCAGGGCATGGCATAATTTGATTCCTCATTTTCCTACAGGAGAACTAGAAATGAAAAAATTAATTGCTGCATTCTTGGCAGTATCCATGGTTGCTTTGACAGCATGTCAGAGCATGGAAGGCGTTGGCACCAAACAGGGTGTCGGCGCATTGGGTGGTGCGGTTGCAGGCGGCGTGCTCGGATCACAAATCGGCGGTGGCAAAGGCAACCTCTGGGCGACCGGCGCAGGTGCTGTGATTGGGGCTTTGTTGGGTTCAGAAATTGGTAAATCTCTCGACAGCGCAGATCGCGCAGCGATGAGCAATGCCAATGCACAGGCAAACTCCGCGCCATTGGGTCAAAGCATTGCATGGAACAATCCACAAACTGGCAACTACGGAACGGTCACGCCTATCCGTGACGGCTCAACAGCCTCCGGGGCTTATTGCCGCGAATACCAGCAGACCATTACGGTGGGCGGTAAAACGGAAAAAGCATACGGCACAGCCTGCCAGGGTTCAGACGGCCAGTGGCGCATTGTTGAATAAGTGAGTAAATATTAGAAAAAGCCGCCTTCTGGCGGCTTTTTTTATGATTGCATGGCTCTGGCCAGCCGCGTAAAACAATATCTTATAACATTTATGGAGGAATTATGTCTGTCGCATCAAAGCTGGAAACTGAAGAAGGCACGATCCAAACCGGCACTTTGATGAAGGGCAAACGTGGCCTGATCATGGGTGTTGCGAATGACCGTTCTATTGCCTGGGGGATTGCCACGCAGCTGTCAGCGCAGGGGGCAGAGCTGGCATTTACCTATCAGGGCGAAGCTTTGCACAAACGCGTTGCACCGCTGGCGGAGAGTGTGGGTTCAAAACATTTGCTGGAATGCGACGTGACCAATATGCCAAGCATTGATGCAGCGTTTGACGCATTGAAAAAAGACTGGGGCACAATTGATTTCGTGGTGCATGCAATTGCGTATTCGGACAAGAACGAACTCGATGGGCGTTATGTTGACACGACGCGTGATAACTTTCTGAAGACGATGGATATTTCTGTTTACTCTTTCACGGCCGTTGCAAAACGTGCGGCGGAGCTGATGCCGAACGGTGGCAGCATGGTCACGCTTACCTATTATGGTGCGGAGCAGGTGATGCCGCATTACAATGTGATGGGTGTGGCGAAAGCCGCGCTTGAGGCCAGCGTAAAATATCTCGCCGCCGATCTGGGCAAGGATCAAATTCGCGTGAACGCCATTTCTGCAGGTCCCATTAAAACGCTGGCGGCATCCGGCATTGGGGATTTCCGCCATATCCTGAAATGGAACGAACTGAACGCGCCATTACAGCGCAACACGACTACGCTGGAATGCGGCGGCGCGGCAGTATACTTGCTGTCGGACCTTGGCACTGGCACCACGGGTGAAGTGTTGCACGTCGACAGTGGTTATCATGTGGTTGGTATGCTGAATGCGGCGAATGCGCAGGCTTCGGGCGAATTGCTGAGCTCATTTAAATCATAAAATAATCCTAGGAGGCACCAATGACGAAATGGCGGCTTTTAGTCATTGTATTGCTCACGGCTATTGCCGGGCCGGGTTACGCCTGCGGATTGTTTTCTGATCGGCCGGTAAGATTAACGGGTGAAGAGGCAGCCATTATCTACAACGGCCCGCAGCAGCCGCAACATTTTATCCGCACGGCAAAATTCAGCGCGAATAATGTCGGGTTTATTGTTCCGGTGCCAGCTCGACCTGAAGTTACAGAGTCGGATGCCGATTTGCTTTTGGCGTTAAAAAAATTATCAATCCCGCCCCAAAGAAGTGGGCTTTCAAAGGGAGAACTCCTGGGCAGCAGTCTGGAAATTATTGATGAAAAGCAGGTTGCCGGATTTACGGCAACAACCCTCAAGGCATCTGATGCTAGCGCATTGGTGGGCTGGTTGAAAGACAAAGGCTTTGCCATCAAGGCTGCTGAAGAAAAATGGATCAATGATTACACCGCGGATGCTGGAACAGACTGGCATTTTATCGCGTTTCATTTTCAGAATAAAAAGCGGGATATGGTTGAAATGGAATCAAAAGCAATCCGTATCAGCTTTACTTATCCCGTGCCGTTTTATCCTTATAAGGAGCCGCAGCCGGAAAACCCAAGTCTGATGGCGGCCTGCACAATGCCGCCGCGTAATATGAAATTGTTTTTGCTGGCACCGCAACAGAATGATTATAAGCCTGTCTTTGATCGTAAAGTTGAAGATTCTTATTTTACAGAAGCTGAACTATGCGAGGGCCGCCCGACAAGCCGCAGCACTCCAATTGCAGGTACCGGGATGATATCGCAGCCGCGCATCGTGTTGAATTCGGCGCAACTGGAACGCGCGGTTGGGGCCCGCGGATTGCCAAATGAGGCAAATATTCTTTCAGCCTCGCAGAGCAAAGCTTTTGCGCTATATGTCTACCAGGATACGCAGCGACTTCGTAAACCTGCCAATATTCATTTTGTACCAGAATGATAGGATAAAATAATGAGCAATTCATTCGGCCATCTTTTCCGTTTTACCACCTGGGGTGAAAGCCACGGGCCAGCCATTGGCGTCGTGGTGGATGGTGTGCCGTCATTGATTGAATTGTCAGAGGCTGACATTCAGCCGTTCATGGATAAACGCAAGCCGGGCACGAGCAAATTCGTCACGCAGCGGCGTGAGGCGGACGAAGTCAAAATTTTGTCCGGTGTATATCAGGGCAAGACCACGGGTCATCCGATTTCGATGTTGATCGAAAACACGGATGCACGGTCAAAGGATTATTCCGAAATCGAAAATAAATTCCGCCCCGGGCATGCGGATTATACTTATGAAATGAAATACGGCATCCGCGATCCGCGCGGTGGTGGGCGGTCATCGGCGCGCGAAACGGCTTGCCGCGTGGCCGCGGGCGCGATTGCACGAAAAATTTTAACAGGTGTTACGATCCGTGGTGCGGTGGTGCAGATCGGCGAATATCACATCAACCGCGCCAACTGGGATTGGAATGAAGTAAATAATAATCCGTTTTTCTCGCCTGATGCGGCGATGGTGCCGGTATTTGAAGAATTTTTGGACGCAACGCGCAAGGCAGGGCAATCCGCAGGCGCGGTGATTGAAGTCGTGGCAAGCGGCGTGCCGGTCGGCTGGGGTGAACCTGTATATGGAAAATTATCATCGAAACTTGCCGAAGCGATGATGAGCATCAACGCGGTGAAGGCGGTAGAGATTGGTGATGGTTTCGCAACTGCCACGATGACCGGCCAGCAGAACGCCGATGAAATCCGCAGTGGCATGGGCGGCGCAGAATTTCAATCTAATCATGCGGGCGGAATTTTGGGCGGCATATCAACGGGCCAGGATATTGTGGTGCGTTTTGCCGTGAAACCGACGAGTTCTATCCTTTCGCCTGTCAACACCATTGACCGCGATGGCAACAATACTGAAATCCAGACCAAGGGCCGTCATGATCCATGCGTTGGCATTCGCGCAGTCCCAATTGGTGAAGCGATGATGGCCTGTGTTCTGGCTGATATGAAACTGCTCGCGGCCGCGCGGAAATAAATGCTCCAATATTTTTTGAACCTGCCGCCGTTTGATTTTAATCAGGCGTTGGGGCTTGTGGCGACCGTTGCCTGGATCTGGTCGATGTCACTAAAATCCGACCGCCGCTTGAACCAGTCATGGGTTTTTGTAAATGCCATCTGGTGTGTACATTGGGCATTGCTTGGCGGCTGGGTGGGGGCTGCAAATGTTTTCGTGAATGCGATCCGCAGTGCACTTTATCTGGTGCGCGATTGGAAAACCACTAAATACAAATGGCATATGATGCTGGGGCTGGTTGTCGCCTATAGCCTCGTGTCATTTCCGTTCATGAAGGATGAACTGGATATTTTGCCCGTGTTGGCATCCTATACCAGCAGCCTTGCATTCTTTATTTTTTCAGGCGTGCGGGGGAGGGTCGTTCTAACATTGGGACATATAGGTTGGCTGTTTTATGCGATTGCACATTTGTCTTATGGTGGAATTATTTCAACGCTGGCCGTGATTGGGATTGGGATGACAACGATATATCGCCTGCTGAAAGACAAAGAAAAAGCACGGCTGGCGGCGCAAGCTTAAATCATTTTCGGTGCACCCAGCATCACATATAAAACCAATGCCAATAGCCCGAACAGAATGGCCAATGAAACACCGAGTTTTTGCGGCAATTTTCGAAACAGAAAAACCATGCTGCCTGCTGTCAAAACAGCGATGATGATAAAAAACAGAATTTCCATTATTTTATTTTCTCCCACATCGGCAAAATTTCTTTTTCTAATGCAGCCTGGGTAATGGGTCCTGCAAAACGGTAGCGTACAACACCTTTATCATCAACCAGCAGCGTTTCGGGAATGCCCGTTGCGCCAAGCCTCATCATGAACTGGCCGTTTTCGTCAGCAATAATTTTTTCAAACGGATTGCCAAAATCATTCAAAAATTTTTCAGCTTCGGGCGGTGAGTCACGCAAATTAACACCAATAATCGGCACACCTGATTTTGCCAGCTCGCTAACCAGTGGAGCTTCCACACGGCAGGGCGCACACCAGGATGCAAAAATATTGATGGCAAAGGCGCGCCCACGGGGGAATTCGGTAATGTCTTCTGGCAAAGTGATTTCTACCACCTGAATTGTAGTCACTTGCCGATCCTGAACGATTGAAAGCGAAACAAATAATGCAGCGCATAAGGTAATTAGAAATAGCAGTGGAATAAATCTATGCATTTTTGTGAATGCCCCCTGCAATGGCAATGCCGCCACCAGCGGCGATCATGGCCATGCCCAGCCAAAGAAAAACAACAAGGGGGTGATGATAGGCGCGGAAACTCCAGCGGGCATCATTCTTATTATAATCTCCCATCACCAGATAAATATCACCCAGACCTATCGGTGCAATTGCCACTTCGCTGGTCAGGTGATTGCCGGTTGGATAGTAACGTTTGGATGGGCGCAATTGACCGATTTGCTTTTCATCTTTTAGGATATTCACCCATGCTTCATCGTAGAAATAATTTTTACCCTGGCCTGGAGTAATATCAACTAATTGCAATTCATAGTCTCTAATAGCCGCTGTTTCATTTTTGCGGAGCACAAGATCATATTCTGTATTAATTAATTGCGTTCCCACAATGCCAAGAATCATCACGCCCAAACCTGCATGGGAAACC
>DPZW01000046.1 GCA_003536545.1 Rhodospirillaceae bacterium | reverse complement strand
TCCGATCTTTTATGGACCTGAAAGTTCGGGTAAAACCACTTTGGCTTTGCATATCATTGCAGAGGCGCAAAAAACTGGCGGCACTTGCGCATTTGTGGATGCAGAACACGCATTGGATGCCAGCTATGCCAAGAAACTGGGCGTTAATATTGATGAGCTGCTCATCTCACAGCCTGATGGCGGTGAGCAGGCATTGGAAATTACTGATACACTTGTGCGTTCTGGCGCAGTGGATGTTTTGGTGGTGGATTCTGTTGCTGCCCTCGTGCCAAAGGCAGAGCTGGAAGGTGAGATGGGCGACAGCCATATGGGCCTTCAGGCACGCTTGATGTCGCAGGCTTTGCGGAAACTCACGGCATCTATCAGCAAATCCAATACCACGGTCATTTTCATTAACCAGATCCGCCAGAAAATTGGCGTGATGTTTGGTAATCCTGAAACAACAACGGGCGGAAATGCATTAAAATTCTACGCATCTATCCGCCTGGATATCCGTCGCGTCGGTCAGATCAAAGACAAAGAAAATATTGTCGGCAATCAGACCCGCGTCAAGGTTGTGAAGAATAAACTCGCACCGCCATTCCGCGTGGTGGAATTCGATATCATGTACGGCCAGGGCATTTCCAAAACCGGTGAGGTACTGGACCTGGGGGTGGCTGCCGGTGTAGTCGAGAAATCCGGCGCATGGTTTTCTTATGGTGATCAGCGCATCGGGCAAGGCCGCGAGAATGCAAAACAATTCCTCGCTGATAACCCGGAAACCGCAAATGCGATTGAGGCACGTGTTCGGGACAATGCCGGATTGGTCGCAGATGCCATGATTACCGGGCCTGACGCAGACCCTGCCGATCCGGCGAACGAAGAATAAGCTTTTACATACTTCCCCCGAAGACAGGCTCCCTGCCGCTAAAAACCGCAGGGGGTCTTTTTTTGTGCTGAAATTATGGCATAAGCTATGGAATGACATCCGTTTCCGACATCCGCAGCCGTTTTTTAAATTATTTTGCCAATCAGGGCCACGAAGTCGTGACCTCTTCACCGCTGGTGCCGCGCAATGACCCGACTCTTATGTTTACGAACTCGGGTATGGTGCAATTCAAGGATGTTTTTACAGGGCGTGAAACGCGACCCTATTCTCGCGCAACCACTTCGCAAAAATCAGTTCGCGCGGGCGGCAAGCATAATGACCTTGAAAATGTTGGCCACACCGCACGCCATCATACATTTTTTGAAATGCTGGGTAATTTTTCATTTGGTGATTATTTCAAGCAAGATGCCATTAAATTTGCCTGGGATCTGATTACCAAGGATTATGGGCTGCCAGCAGAAAAATTATGCGTCACGGTTTATCATGACGATGATGAGGCTTTTAATTTATGGAAAAAGATTGCGGGTTTACCGGACAGCAAAATTATCCGCATCAGCACGAATGATAATTTCTGGTCCATGGGCGATACGGGGCCATGCGGTCCATGCAGCGAAATCTTTTTTGACCATGGCGATAAAATCTGGGGCGGCCCACCCGGCACGCCCGAAGAAGGTGGCGATCGTTTTATCGAAATCTGGAATCTGGTTTTCATGCAATACGAGCAGGTGGATAAAAATACGCGCCTGAATCTGCCAAAGCCATCTGTGGATACCGGTATGGGGCTGGAGCGTATTTCCGCAATTCTGCAAGGCAAGCACGATAACTATGATATTGATCTTTTCCGCGCACTTATCGAAGCCTCTGCGCAGGCGACACAAACAGATGCAGACGGCGCACATAAAATCTCGCACCGCGTGATTGCAGATCATTTGCGCGCGAGTTCTTTCTTGATCGCTGACGGCGTTTTGCCAAGCAACGAAGGGCGCGGTTATATCTTGCGCCGTATCATGCGCCGGGCCATGCGTCACGCGCAAATGGTGGGTGCAAAAGAGCCGCTAGATCGGAAGAGGTTCCCTGCACTGCAAAAGGAGATGGGTGCGGCTTATCCGGAATTGCACCGCGCAGAGGCTCTGATTACCGAAACTTTGAAAACCGAAGAACAGCGTTTCGGGCAAACATTGGTGCGCGGATTAAAAATCCTTGATGAAGAAACGGCAGCGTTAAAATCCGGGGATACACTAAAGGGTGATGTCGCATTCACACTGTATGACACTTATGGTTTCCCGATGGATCTCACGCGTGATGCATTAAAGCCACGCGGCATTGAAATTGACGAAGCCGGTTTCGAAGCTGCGATGCAAAAGCAGCGTGAAATGGCGCGCGCTGCCTGGGTAGGTTCGGGTGATGCTGCCACTGAAACTTTATGGTTTGAATTATCACAAGACTTAGGCGTAACAGAATTTGTGGGTTATGACACAGAAATTGCGCAGGGAATTGTTAAGGCTATTGTTCAGGATGGCAAAATAACTGATAGCGCACCAGTAAATTCAGAAGTCGTCATCATTGCCAACCAGACACCATTTTATGGCGAGAGCGGCGGCCAGGTGGGGGATGCCGGGAAAATCCTGGGCGAAGGCTTTGAAATTGAAATTACTGATACGCAGAAAAAGCTGGGCAAAATCTGGGCACACTACGGCAAAGTAACAAAAGGCAGTGTGAAAAAGGATTCTGCCATTGAAATGCAAGTGGATGCAACGCGACGTAGTAATATTCGCAGCCATCATTCCGCCACGCATTTGCTGCACGAGGCTTTGCGCCAAAATTTGGGTGAGCATGTGGCACAAAAAGGTTCTCTGGTGGCGCCCGATCGGTTGCGTTTTGATATTTCGCATCCCAAAGCCGCAACTGCCGAAGAATTGCAGATCGTTGAAGAGCAGGTGAATGATCGTATTCGTGCCAATTCGCCCGTGATTACGCGCCTGATGACTCCGGATGCCGCAATTGCCGAAGGTGCGATGGCATTATTTGGCGAAAAATACGGCGACGAAGTGCGGGTCGTTTCAATGGGTGGTCGTGACCAGGAACAAAAGAAAGATTATTCCGTGGAGTTGTGCGGCGGCACCCATGTGCGCGCAACGGGGGATATCGGCGTGTTTAAAATTATTGCCGAAAGTGCTGTTGCCGCCGGTGTTCGCCGCATCGAAGCTGTGACGGGCGCGGCAGCACTGACCCATTTTGCTGAGCAGGAAAAATTACTAGCAGAAACTGCCGCTGTTTTAAAATCTGGCCCATCAGATGTGCCGCAACGCGTGCAGGGATTAATGGATGATAAAAAACGCCTTGAAAAAGAACTGGCAGAACTGCGCACCAAATGGCTGTTGTCTACCCTGGATGTTGCAAATGCCGAAGACGTGAATGGCTTTAAGTTTTTGGGACAAATTTTGGCAGATGTGGGTGCCAATGATTTGCGCACCATTGCAGAAAAATTGCGAACACAATTGGATGGCGGCGTAGTGGCCTTGATCGGCGTTGAGGGCGGCAAAGGTTCGGCGATTGTTGCAGCGCATCAGAATATGAAGGATCGCGTCAATGCCGTTGATCTGGTGAAGGCCGCAGCGGCTGCGATGGGCGGACAGGGCGGCGGCGGACGACCGGATTTTGCGCAGGCAGGCGGGCCTGATGGCGATAAGGCAATTGCGGCAATTGATGCGGTGCGCACAGCCTTAAAAGGCTAGTCAAGCTTTACTTTGCAGCAGCACTGGCCCATATTGCGATCAGTAAAAAGGAGCGCGAAATGGCAGCTTTAACAACCCCGGTTTGTGATTTTGGCGCAGTTGCACCAGATTTTTCTTTGCCTGCCACCGATGGCAAAATTTATTCCCTGTCAGATATTCGGGGGCCCAACGGCACATTGATCATGTTTATTTGTAATCACTGTCCATTTGTGAAAGCCGTGATTGACCGTATTGTGGCGGATGCAAAAATTTTACAAGCTGCGGGTATTGGCATTGCGGCAATCAATGCGAATGATCCTGATAATTATCCGGATGATGCGCCAGACAAAATGCCGGCATTCGCGCAACAATATAATTTGCCATTTCCCTATTTATTTGATGAAACACAAGAAGTGGCGCAGGCTTATGGCGCAGTTTGCACTCCGGATTTCTTTGGCTATAACGCCAATGGTGAATTGCAATATCGTGGCCGCTTGGATGAAAGCCGCATGCAACCTGTGCCGAATGCGCGCCGGGAGTTATTAGAGGCGATGCAGCAAATTGCAAAAACGGGGCAGGGCCCCACTGAACAACAGCCCAGCATGGGTTGCAATATCAAATGGCGTGAAGGGATGGCCGCATAATGTTTAGCAAAGATCAACAGACACAAAACGCAGCTGCATTGGAAATGGATATCCGGCGTGAGGAAATTCTTGCCTTCTTTCGTGATTATTGGAAGCCCGTTCTTGGCTTTGCCATTTTTCTGGTATTGCTGACAGCTGGTATTCAAATTTATCGTAGCGTCGAGACGTCAACGGCCGCGACACAGACCGCAGAGATGATGCCGCTGATTTCTGCGCCTGCGACAATTGAAAATGCCAAGGCTTTAGAAGATTTTGCAGATAATCGCGCCAGTGGAAAACGCAAGCCTTTGGCTTTGCTCTATGCCGCGGGAAAATATCAAACGGCTAATAAGCCGGATGATGCAGTGCGTGTTTTAGCAAAGATCGTGGATTCTTCTGCACCAGAGGCATTAAAAAATTATGCCCGCGTCCTGCAGGCGAACGCAGAGGGTAAAACTGATGCCGTAAGGAAGGTGGACAAGGAATCGGCCTGGTATCCAGCTGTGCAGGAGCTTGAAGCCTTGTCAGAAGCAGACACACAAAAACGCCGAGAAATTTATGCAAAAATTGCAAATGACAAAGCTGCACCAACCGCATTACGTAAGAGGGCAGCTGAATTTTCTGGTGAAACTATCGGCCCATAGGATTATTGCCAATGAAATCTCTTATTATTCTCACGCTGCTATTGCCGCTGCTGGTAGCTTGCTCATGGTTTGAAAAAAATGCAAACCCGCCGCTGGAAGGAGAGCGCACCGCAGTTTTACCGCAGGCCGATCAATTGAAGTCCGAGAGTGCGAGCACGCCAACTCTGGATGCGGCACAGGATGTGGCAAACTGGCCTGCCCAGAATCAGAATATTTTTCAAACAGGTGCGCATGCCAATATTACGCCAAAATTTGAGAAAATATGGGATAGATCCATTGGCGAAGGAAAATCGGATCGCAAGGAAATCACCACGCGACCTGTCGCAGCAGACGGCAAAATTTTCGCCATGGATAACCGTGGAAATTTAACCGCCATGGATGCAAAAAGTGGAAAATTACTATGGCGGGTGCGGTCACGTGCTGAAAGCAACAGTGCATTGGCGGGCGGCCTGACTGTGGACAATGGCGTATTATATGTTACCAACGGTTTGTCACAAATATTGGCTGTGAGCGCTGCAAATGGTGGAAAGATCTGGAGCGCAAATCTGGATGCTCCAGCCCGCACTGCGCCAACAGTGGCGGATGGAAAAGTTTTTGTCGTCACGCGTGGTGGGCAAAGCTTTTGCCTGGATGCGCAAAGCGGTAAAATTTTATGGCAGCATAAAGGATTGCTGGAAAGTGCGGCAATTTTATCCGGTGCGGCACCTGCTGCAGATGGTGAAATGGTAATGATACCTTATGCTTCTGGTGAAGTTTTGGCGATGGCGGCAGGTAATGGTTCTGTTTTATGGGGGGAGAGCCTGGCATCCGGCCGCGCAGAAAATAATCTGGCGACTTTGCATGATTTGCGTGCGCCGCCTATGATTTTGGATGACATAATCATTGCTGCAAATTACGCGTCTAATATTACCGCCATGGAGCGCAGGTCAGGGGATAGAGTTTGGGCGCATAATTTTGGCGCATTGCAACCAATGACAACATCTGGTGATACAGTTTTTTTAATTACAACCAATTCACAATTGGTGGCGATTAATCGTAAATCAGGTGAGTTATTCTGGTCTGTTCCATTGCAATCAGAAGAACGTGAAGCAGGCGAGCCACAGGAATATTGGTACGGTCCATTATTGCTGAATGGTCAGCTATTTGTATTGTCTGCAAATGGTATGGGCGAATTGCGTGATGCAATGACGGGTGCAGTGACGGCGGCGCATGATGATCTCGCCGAGCCCGCAGAGAATCCGATTACCGCCAATGGCATGATTTATTGGACAACTGCTTCGGGTGAAGTGGTGGCGTATCAGTAAATGGGGCTTCCGACACTTGCCATTATCGGTCGGCCCAATGTTGGGAAATCAACATTGTTCAATCGTCTGGCCGGAAAACAGCTTGCCATTGTGAATGATACGCCAGGTGTGACGCGCGATTACCGCGCAGCTGAGACCGTATTAGCAGGACGACGCGTCCAGCTTTATGACACGGCGGGATTAGAGGATGATAAAAAAGATAGTTTGTTTGTCCGGATGCGAGAGCAAACGTCGCGTGCGTTAGAGTTATCTGATGCAGCAGTATTCGTCGTGGATGGTCGCACGGGCCTGACACCGCTGGATATCTCGTTGGCTGCCTGGTTGCGAAAACAAAAAAAGAAAATCATTGTCGCGATTAATAAATGTGACAATGAATGTCCGCCACATATCCGTGCTGAAGTCACGCGTTTGGGATTGGGTGAGCCATTGGCAATTTCAGCTTCGCATGGGGACGGCATTCTGGATCTGACCCAGGAAATTTTGCAAAACCTTCCGCAACGTACTGCGGATGATAAGAGCGATGAAAAGCCGCTGCGCCTTGCGATTGTCGGTCGCCCCAATGCAGGGAAATCAACCCTGTTAAATGCATTATTGAAAGAGCAACGCGTGATGACGGGCGCGGAGCCGGGCCTGACGCGTGACAGCATTGCGGTTGATTGGGAATATGAAGGGCAGCTGATCCGCATTGTAGACACGGCTGGTTTGCGTCGTCGTACGCGCGTTGAAACCGCGCTGGAAAAAATGGCGGTGACGGACACCCAGCGGATTATTCGCCTGGCCGAAGTAGCAATTGTCGTCATGGATGTGCAAACATTATTCGATAAACAGGATCTGCAAATCACGCAGCAGATTATCGATGAAGGCCGCGCATTGGTGCTGGTCATTAATAAGTGGGATATTGTCAAGGATAATGATCGCAAAGCTGCACGCAAGGCAATTGATAAGGCTCTGGAAGATCTGTTTCACAATGCCAAAGCCGTGCCAGTGATTACATTGTCCGCTATTCAGGGCGGCAAAGAATTGCATGAATTGATGGCGGCGGTATTTAAAGTTTACGAAGTTTGGAATCGCCGGATCTCAACATCCAAGCTTAATCGTTGGCTCAGCAAAATGGTTGAAGAAAATCCACCGCCGATGGCAGGGGGCAGGCCGCTGCGCTTGCGTTATATGACGCAGGTCAAGGCGCGTCCGCCCACTTTTGCATTATGGATTTCGCGACCGGATGAATTGCCGCAAAGCTATGAAAAATTTCTGCTTAACCACCTGCGCACAGATCTGGATTTGCCGGGCGTGCCGTTGCGCCTTATGCGCCGTAAAGGCGAAAATCCCTATGAGGGTAAGGCAAAAAC
>DPZW01000047.1 GCA_003536545.1 Rhodospirillaceae bacterium | reverse complement strand
CTGCCAGGGGCCAAATTCGATCCGGGTCATTATGCGGCGGGGCCGACAATCTAGATTTTAGGCACGCCCACTTCAGGTTTGCCAAAGAAATAGCCTTGCATGAATTGCACGCCCTCTTCGCGGAAGTGATTGGCTTCGGCTTCTTCTTCAATACATTCGGCAATAATCTGCAGGCCAAACGTACGTGCCAGCTCAATCAATGAATGTACAAAGACGCGGTTGTCACGGTTTTCGTGAATGCCGCGCACATAGCCGCCGTCGATTTTGACGATGTCGACTTCGAGTGCTTTCAGGTGTTTGAATGATGTATAACCTGCACCAAAATCATCCAGCGCAACTTTGCAGCCTAAATCGCGCACGGCCTGCACAAAACGCGCGCTTTCATCAATGTCACGCAAGGCCTCGGTTTCCGTAATTTCAACAATCAGGCGGCGCGCCACATCAGGTTTATCCTGCAGCTTGCCAATCAATGCGCGCAGCCAGGAATGTTCGGCAACTGTTAGGCCGGAAATATTCATCGCAATCGAAAGTTCGGGATTGGCCATTAAATCTTCGACGGCCATTTCCAGCACATGGCGATCAACCAGTCGCGCAAGACCTACATGCTCTACGGCGGGAATAAATTTACCTGCGGGGATGAGCTCGCCTGAGGGTGAACGCAGCCGCAACAGAGCTTCGTAAAACATCGGTTTTGCAGTCTGGCTATCCACAACAGGCTGATAGGCAAACATCGCGCGGCCTTCTTTGATGGCTTCGACCACACTGTGACCGATTTCCATATGGCTGCGGTGGGCTTCCATTTGTTCATCGGATTGATGATATTCAATAAAGCAGTCGCGGCCGCGCCCTTTGGCCTGATGCAGTGCGCTTTCTGCTTTGGTCATAATATCAAATGCAGATTGTGACATGCCGGGAAAGGTTACGCCGCCGATGGAAACAGAAACCTGCAATCGGCCTGCATTGGTTTCAACCGCCGCATCCCGGCATGCACGCAAAATTTTATCCGCAACCACGCCCATTTTATCAGGTGAGCAGCGTGGCAGTACCACGCCATAAAGATCACCACCAATGCGGCCGATGGAATCTGATACGCGCGTTTGTGCTTCAAGCAATTGGCCCAAACGAACAATCACCGTATCTGCCGCATCATGGCCATAGGCTTCATTAATCAGGGAAAGTTTATCCAGGCCAATGACCAGAAAGGCACCAAAATGCCCATAACGCTGTGCTTGTTTCAGGCTGTCCTGCAGGCGGTCGCGCAATCGCTGGCGATTAAAATGGCCCGTCAATTCGTCAAAGCTGGCGCGGTGCGTGAGCTGCGCTTCGGTTTGTTTGCGCTGATGAATGGAACGGATGACGCCACGCAAAACAGTCGGCTGTCCCGCAGCATCACATTCCGCCATACCGCGATCATGCACCCAGACAAACAGGCCGTCATGGCGGCGAATGCGGTATTCGCAATCATAAGCTGTGCGCGATGACATATGGGATTCAATCGCATTGATACGCAGTGATAAATCATTGCTGTGGATCATTTGATAAAAACGGCGGGGTTTCATTTGCGTGACAGTTGTCATGCCGGGGCCAAATAATTTTTCAATTTCACCGTGCCAGGTGATCGTGCCCTGATTCAAATCCAGTTCGTAAACGACATCGCCAGTGGCAGCCAAAGCAATTGCAACCCAGGCCGGTAAAACCGTGGGTGGCGCATTCATGGCCGGGCTAGTGTTTTGAACCATCATAAATCCCCTGGCTATTCTGCCGTCTGGATGTGTGCTTTCTGTACCTTCTGGTCTTATAGCACGTATTGAGTGTAACGGGGATTCCTTGCTTTTCCGTAAAATTTTAGAGGATTTTTCAGGAATTATTTCAGGCTTTTGGCGATCATATCCCGTAAACTCCGGATCTGCGCCAGGCGGTCACGGTCGCCCTCCAGGTAATAAACCCTAGGCTTTCCGCCATCATTCGCGAATAACAGGGCTGTTATTGTGCCGGTATGGGCTGCATCGCATTTGGCTTCAGCGGTGGCTATTTCGCCGCCGGAAACAGGGGTGGGGGCCCCCAGTTCACTGGAAAATTTTGCGCGGCACAACAATTCCAGCTGGTCCACATATTCAAGCATCCGTTGAGTCACATCGCCTTTATCGCCGGCCAATTCAACACTGCCGCCAAAAACGCCGTCAATCATAAAATTTTCCGCGCCATTTTTAGCGTCGCTGACTTGAATCAGTTTGGCGTGACTTAATCCGCTTTTGCTCAAGGTTGCGTTGAGGCCGGAGCTCATGCCCTGAATGCCGGGTAGGCGGTCAATCAGTGATGCGGTACAGGAATTCAACCGCGTGAAAGCTTTGCTGCTGTCTTTGATATCATAGCGGACATTCATTTTCGCTGAAGCCAAAGTGACCTGCTTGGCATCAGCCAGTTGATTCAATGCTTCATCATCCCAGCCCAGGGGCACCACCAGCATGTCAGGGGCCTTTAATGTGGCCTGCACATCCCGCAAAGAATTTTTATCCACGCTGATGCGCAGCGGTGCAACACTGCCCACATTGCCTGCATACCCAGGCCAGTTTAAAATCAGACTGGTTTGCCCCAGAATGTTGCGGGCCAGAACCATCGTGAAATCTTTGGAAAATTTTCCTTCCGAGGCGCAAAAATAGTCCTTGGTCATTTGCGCGCTGGTTGACGTGCGCAGCGTCCATGTGCCTTCCTGATGAACACTTGTCGTTGCCGCCATGGCCGCAGTCGGCAGAAGCAAGGCTAGCAACAGGAAAAGGCGAATCCACATCATGATGAAGCCAGCTTAAAACGCTGGGCTGCGCCGTGCAACCGGCCTAGTGCAGCAGCTTTGTCAGGGGCTTTTCGAAATAACCGGTGACAATGGCACCCACACCCGCAATCACCAGAATAACGGCCAGCACGGAGTTGATTTTTGCGACCAGGGTTTCCGAGATATGTGCTTTGATCAGGCTGACCGCGCCCACCAGTGACAACCACCAACTGGCCGCGCCCACAAAGGCACCTGCCACAAAAACCAGCGCGGTTTTATAACTGTCCATTTTCCCGGACAGGCCAAAATTGGCGAGAATGGCAAGAAAAGCCATGAGAGTCAGGGGATTGGTGAGCGTGATAACAAGTCCGGTGGCAAAGCCGCGCATCAATCGATGAATGTTATCATCAATGGATTCCGGCAGTGGATCATCCGCATGTGGATTGGGTTGCGGGATTGTGGCTTTTTGCCAGAGCATCCTTGCACCCACCAGAAACAAGACCGCACCGCCGACCATGCGCAAGGAATATTGATATTTGATCAAAAAATCCTGGATGGCATAAACACCGAATGCGGCAATCGCCGCATAAATCATATCTGCAAAGGCCGCACCCAGGCCAGTCGCCACACCCACCGGCCAGCCGGCATGCAAGGTGCGCTTGACGGCTAGGACAGCCACGGGCCCCACGGGCATCGCAATGACAAGGCCAATAAACCAGCCCATTAATAAAATGGAAAATTCTGCGGTCAGGGACATGCTGGCTGGATGACCTTATGCTGCTTTGCGCCGACGGCCGTAGAGCTCCAAAACGCATTCCACCAGTTCAAAACCCATTTCAGCCGCAATCTGCGCTTTGAGTTTTTCAATCGTGTCATTTTGAAATTCATGGACTTCGCCTGTTTCCACATCAATCAAGTGATGATGATGTCCCCAGTTGAGCTCATAGCGCGCAAAACTTTCTTTCAGATCAATGCGTGTGACAATGTCAAATTCGTGGAAGAGATTCAGTGTCCGGTACACCGTTGCCATGGCAACTTTGGGATCCATGGCGCGCGCGCGTTCATAAACCATTTCAACTGAGGGGTGATCTTCGGATTCACATAAAACCTGCAGCACCAGTTTACGCGGTTCAGTGAGTTTTAATCCGGCAGTGGCGCAGCGCGCCTCCAATTCATCCAGGCTGGGCGGAGTTTCCAAATGTGACATGGCCGGATTTTGCCAGCGCAGTCAGCAGGGGTCAATGCCAAGAATGGCTATTTCTCAAGACCAAAAAATTCCAATTGCCATTGCATTTCTGCATCTGATTGCGGGAAGCTCTCGCCGCCATCTTTGGGGTACAATAATTGACGCGGCGGAATTTTACCCATTTTGCTGCGCTGAATTTGCAAACCAAAACGCGGGGATAATCCTGCACGCCAGGTCAGGGCCATAATTGCCTTGGGGCTTTGGGCTTTTAGCATGGCTTCGGCAATCGGTGGCGGCATCCGCCCACGCATCGCAAGGGCGGCTTGCACGAATTCAAAATCATCCAGTGCCAAAGCATCACCAATTTCTGTTTCCGTCAGTTTGTCTTCCATCATCAATCGCGCGGCAAAATTAATAGCATCTTCACCTTTTTTGGGCTCATTCGCGCGCTTGACGCGGCGTGTCACGGTTTCGTGCACTTCATAAAGTGTTTCCGCATCCAGCTCATGGCTGTCTTCCAGAACATTCAGAACCGCTTTTTCAACATAACGTTCAATCTTGTCAGCCATGCCTTCAGGCAGGTTGCGACGCAGAGATAGTGCATTGCGCAGCGAACCAATATTTTTTGCACTATCCAGAATGTGATCAAAAGCCTCGCGTGCAATGCGTGCATTTTCGTTCTTCAACAAAACTTCAGATGCGGCCATATCACCAGTTGAAACAATTGCGCCAGATACTTGTTCGGAAACCTGTGGGCGTTCTGCAATCGCGGATAAACGCCAGGTGACAGGATTGCGCGCAATAATTTCCATCAAATCATCATCGGTCAGCGCAGCGCAAAAACGCAGAATAGGTTCGGCCACTTTGCGCTCGGCATCCTCGGCCAATCGCTTGGCGATATGCGGTGGGGTGCCGGCCTGCTCACATAATGCATTCGATAATGCGGTACGCACGGCAACAACCTGATCTTCGACAATGACCTCAAAGGTTTGCATGGTCAGCTGGAAAATCAAACTTTTCGCGCCCTCATCCAAATTCGGAAGCAGGCGGGCAATTTTGCTCGCATTCACTTTGCGGATTTCAAGGGTCGCATCATTGGCCAGAATTTTTGCGGCATGGATTGGCGTCGCCGGATTTTTGGCAACTGCCATTCGTACATCCTGATCATTATCCTCGGCCAGGAAATATAAAACTTCCTGCGGCGCATCGGGTGACGAGGCGATTTTCAGGCGATCACTCACCTTGTCACTTTGCATCAAACGTTTGGCAACTGCGTAATCGATTTCCATTAATGACCTCCAATGGCCCCTTTAAGATACTCCGCCGATTGCATCTCCATCAAGCGGGAAACTGTACGTTCAAATTCAAAGCTGTGATGGCCGGAAACATAGAGTTTCTGGGGCTCCGTCTCGGCACCCATGACAATTCTCACGTGATTTTCATATAATATGTCAATCAATGTCATCAGGCGTTTGACCTCATTGCGCATATCATCGTCGAAACGTGGCACCTGGTCAAGGAACACCACCTGCGCATTTTGTGCCAGTGCCAGATAATCGGGTGCGCCGCGCGCATCAGCGCAGGCGTCAGTAAAATCCAGCCAGGCAATCCCCTTGGCTGCGCGTCGGATGAGCCAGCGGCGACCCTGAAGTTGCAGTTCCAGCGGCGTGATTTCTGCGCCCTGGGTGAGGTCATCAAACAGGAAATTCATTTGTTCTGCCTGGTGCGGGCCAAGTGGCGCGTAATAGACCGGGTGGCCGCGCAAACGTGCCAGGCGGTAATCTGTATCCGATTGCAGGTGACAGATTTGCAGATTTCTTTTCAGTGCGGCAATGAAGGGCAAAAAACGATCGCGTTGCAGGCCGTCCTTATATAAATCATCCGGTGGCCAGTTGGATGTGGCAACAATCACTACGCCCAGATCCCATAGCGATTGAAATAATCGGCCCAACAACATGGCATCCGCCACATCTACCACGTGGAATTCATCAAAACACAACAGCCTAGTTTCATGTGCCACATGACGCGCAAAATTTTGCAGCGCACTATCCATGGCCTGCGGATTTTTCTGTCGGCCCAGATGGAGTGCCCGGTGCAATTCCTGCATAAAGGCATGGAAATGAACGCGGCGTTTTTTGGCAATCGGCGCACATTCAAAGAACAAATCCATCGCCATGGATTTACCGCGGCCAACCGCGCCATAGATATAAACGCCTTTGGGTAATTCAGGTTTTTTGCCTAATAATTTTCCAATGCGTGATGGCCTGGGCTGCAATTGAATTAGATCCTGATGCAAACGCTCCAGCGCATGAATGATTTCAGCTTGTCCGGCGTCCGGCTTGATCTGGCCATTGCTGAGGCGTTCTTGGTAAAGCCGGGCGGGGGTCATCCCTTATTCATACCTTATGTTCGGTAGCATTCAATGCATCGGCCAGTCTTTGGGTGGCGGTGCCGGGAATCATGGCTTTTTGCTGGCCTTCGGATGGGGCCCAGGCGGAAAGGGAAATGACTTCTGCCGTTGCCGGAATACGTCCATCAGGCAAACTAAATTTCTCCGCATAAATTTGCGCCGCGCGCAGAAAATAATTTTTCGTTGTCAAGGATTTTGGGCGGCCTGTTAACATATTGGTGAGGCCTGCCATGCGTAATTCACGCATGACGGCAAACATATCGGGGTAGTGGACCGTAATCACATCATGATCCGCAACCGGCAAGGCAAATTGTGCACGCTGCAATAACGCAGCAGCATCCCGCAAATCAATCATGGGAGCCACGCGCATGTTCACGCCGCCAGAAATTTCTTCATCCGCTTGCCACAAGGCTTGCCGTAATTCAATCAGGCTTTCACCGCCATAAAAAACTGCCAAAAACCAACCGTCAGGTTTCAAGATATGTTTAACTTGCGCCAGGTATCCCGGCACATCATTCAGCCATCCCATATGCCAGGCTGAAATCATCAAATCCATCGATTGCGGTGGCAGCTTGATCCTCTCATCATTGAAATGTCCGGGGCCAAGGCAGGAAATATTTTTAATCTTCGGATGCGCGCGCAAAGCTTCGATCATTGTATTGTCGCCCAGCAAAGCCGCCTGTTCAAATTCACGTGTGACATCATTCAGCCGGTCCAGCAATGCCACTTCAAACTCCGAATTTAGAAACAGCGGCATCTGCGCCATGCCCTGGCGGCGGATGAGCAATTCCGTGTCAAAAATTTGCGGCGCGGCGGACATAATCATGTTATCTAAAGCCATGTCTCTTTCTTGGCCAGAGCAATTGCTGGATATTTTGCTGCCGCATCGTTGTCAGCAATGTGGAATGTTGGTGGGGCAGGCGCATGCCCTTTGCCCGGATTGTTGGCCCAAAATGCATTTCATTGTTCCGCCCTATTGTGCGGGTTGCGGCCTGCCATTCCCACATGATTACGGTAGTGATGATACGTTATGTGCGCGCTGTCTGGCAGAGTCACCGCCATTTTCCGCCGCCCGATCGGCTGCTGTTTATGATGACGAAAGCAAGGCGTTAATCTTGCGCTTCAAACATGGTGATCAATTATACCTCGCACCCGCCTTTGCAAGCTGGATGCATCGCGCCGCACCAGAATGGTTTACCCCAGGCAGCATGATTATTCCCGTGCCACTGCACCGCACGCGGATTTTTATGCGGCGGTATAACCAGGCGGCATTGCTCGCACGCGCGCTTGCGAAATTATCGGGACAGATTTGTGCATTGGACGGCCTTGTGCGCCATCGCCGTACGCCCAGTCAGGGGGCGATGAACCGCGAACAGCGTTTGAAAAATGTGACCGGTGCTTTTCGCGTTCATTCCCGTTGGCAGGAGAAAATCAAAGACAGGGATGTTATTTTGGTGGATGATGTGTTGACCACGGGGGCAACGGCATCGGTTTGCGCAAAAACCCTGATGCGTGCCGGGGCACGGGACGTGAAGGTTTTAACCCTCATGCGCGTTGCCTAAGCCATTGTTAAATATAAGTTAATCCTGCAAGTAATGGGTGAAATAAGTTGAAATTTACCCCCTGTTTCCGTTATAACATCTCATCAATCTTTTGATCGGACATTTCTATGGTGAAAGTTGCAGTTATCGGTGTAGGCTATGTGGGCTTGGTTTCCGGCGCGTGTTTTGCGGAATTTGGGTTTCAGGTAACCTGCGTCGATAAAGATGCTGATAAAATTGCTGCACTGGAACGGGGCGAGATTCCGATTTACGAACCCGGCCTTGAAAACGTGGTGTCCAAAAACCGCGCTGCGGGCCGCCTGAATTTCACAACTGATATTGCCAAGGCTGTGCCGGATGCGGATGCGGTGTTTATTGCCGTCGGCACGCCATCACGCCGCGGTGATGGCCATGCGGATTTGACTTATGTTTATGCTGCCGCAGAAGATATTGCTAAAAACCTCTCCGGTTATACTGTTATCGTGACCAAATCCACCGTGCCTGTTGGGACGGCTGCTGAAGTCAAAAAAATTATTGCGGCAACCAATCCATCTGCAGATTTTGATGTTTGTTCCAACCCGGAATTTTTGCGCGAAGGTTCAGCGATTGAAGATTTCATGCGTCCCGACCGCGTCGTGATTGGCTCAGAAAGTGAGCGCGCCACAAATATTATGCGCGCGCTTTACCGTCCGCTGAACCTGATTGATGTGCCCATTGCCCTGATGGATCTGCCATCAGCGGAACTCACCAAATACGCAGCCAATGCATTTCTGGCGATGAAAATTTCTTTCATCAACCAAATTTCTGATTTATGCGAAGCCACGAATGCAAACGTCCAGGATATCGCGCGCGGCATCGGTCTGGATGGCCGGATTGGCCGTAAATTCTTGCATGCGGGCGCAGGTTACGGCGGTTCATGTTTTCCTAAAGATACGCGTGCCTTGATTCAAATCGGCCGCGATGCAGGCTCGCCCGTCGGCCTGATTGAAGAAGTGGATCGTTATAACGAAGAGCGCAAAGACCAAATGGTTGAGCGCATTAAATCTGCCGTGGGCGGCGATTTGAAAGGGAAAACCATCGGCGTATTAGGCGTAACCTTTAAGCCCAATACAGATGACATGCGCGAAGCTCCCAGCCTGCATATTATTTCCGCGCTGAAAATCGCAGGCGCAGAGGTCCAGGCTTATGATCCAGTGGGCATGACCGAAGCCAATAAACTGATGCCTTATGTCAATTGGTGTGAGACATCTTATGCCGCAGCAGCGGATGCTGATGTTCTGGTGCTCATCACGGAATGGAATGAATTTCGCGCGATGGATTTAAAACGCGTGAAATCTGTCCTGCGTGCGCCCGTGATCGTGGATTTACGGAATGTTTATAAACCGGCTGAAATGGCAGCCGCCGGATTTGATTATTATTCCATTGGTCGTGCGGCTGTGCGAGCTGCAAGTTCTGCTGCGCAAAAAGTTGCGGCATAATTTATTTCGCTCTGGGATGCGCAGACTTATGCACATCCAGTAACTGCTGATTGGTCACTGCCGTATATCGCTGTGTTGTGGATAATGCAGCATGACCCAATAATTCCTGAATCGATCGCAAATCCCCGCCGCCTACCAGCAGCGCAGTTGCAAAAGAATGCCGTAGGGCATGCGGCGTGACGCTATCGGGCAATTGCAATTCGCGGCGCAATTCACGCATGCGTCGTTGCGCTTCGGATTGCTGTAAATTGCCGCCCCGCACCGCAACAAAAACAGAATCTTTTTTGCCGCGCGTAAACGGGCATTCGGCCAGATATTTTTCGAGGGATTTTTTAATCACAGGCAATAGCGGGACTATGCGCTCCTTCTGGCCCTTGCCCAAAATGCGCAGTGTATCCGATTGAATATCATGGATGGATAAATTCAATGCTTCGCTGATCCGCAGGCCCGCACCGTAAAGGAGAATCCACAAAGCCTGATCGCGCAACCGCAGCCAGCTCTCACGGTTTTCATCACTGGCTGTATGCTCAACCAGATTTTCAATCTGGGTGTTATCCAATGGGCGGGGCAGGCGGTGCGGAAGTTTTGGCCCGCGCACCAGATGAATTTTGCCCTGATGCATTTGTCCGGTCTTATCCAGCCAGATCAGGAAGTTTTTCAGGCCTGATAAATTGCGCGCGCGCGATGTGGCAATTGCGCCGCCGGATGCACGCGCGGCCAGGAAAGCACGAAAATCCGCAATCACCGCCTCTGAAATATCCGACAGGCTGGCAGGATGTCCCAGGTGATCGGATAAAAATGCAATAAATAATTTGCCATCCAGCGCATAGGCACGCTGGGTATGCGGTGATAATTGTCGCGCCGATAAATGGTCAAGCCAGTTATGGTAAGCGTTATCCAGATCAGCTTTGCATTGCATGCCAGGAATTTATCACGTCAGGATCTAAAAATCATCTGTCCGCTGCGGGCTCCAGCCAGCTTCCCATAACGCAAGGGGGATAATTTCTGCATTTACGCCGTTATCATGGAACCATGAATCCACGGCAAATTTTTCTTGTGTCGTATTTTCAAGGATGACAGCCGTTTGATGCGGCCATCCGGACCATAACCGGGCAGTGGGTTGCAAAATATCATGAAAACGCAGCAATCCGGCATTTTTCAGAATGACCAGATAGCTGGTGGTATTGATACTCTCATCCACGCAATCTTCCTGGAAGTTTCCGGTGCTTTGAAAAGTGCCGGCCAGATCGACATCACTGCCGGATGCCTTCCCCACAATTTTTTCAAACGTGCCAATGGCGACGGAAATTCTGGCGCGTTCCTCTGCAGCATCTTTCGGATTTTTGTGAAAGTGAGATTTAATTTTCTGCCAATCGGTCGGTGCAAGAGAAATACTGTCCTTAAAACGGCAGCCATAGCCACGGCAATGCTGGAGCTGCGTTGAATCTGGAATTGCAATTTTTTTCTTGGCGAAATAATTCTTGTAAGATGCGGGTTCAGTGATGCAGGCGGAAAGGGAGAGACAAATCAAAAATAAAAATGATAGCCGCGCAAATGGCACTCACGCGCTCCATTCCAGCCAAAAACGCAAAGATCGCTCAACGGCGCGTGCCAGGAAATTCACCAGCTCTGTGCCCTGCAATTCCTGGAATAACAATGGATCACGACTGCCCATCGCCAACATACCCAGCGGGACTTCCGGCACCAATTCCAGACGCAATAATAATTGTGAACGCACCAAGGGTGCAGCAGGGCCAAAAATAATCGGATCCCCCGTAATGTCGCTGTCCATCATGGCGGCTTCGTCTTCCAGCCAGAAGTCAGTCATCCCGGGCTGTACAATGCGCACACCGAGTTTTTGGAGCTCAGGCTGAATGGGGTTGTCGGATTCAATCAGCAATGAAACCGCATCAACATCAAAAATATTGACAAAGTCATGCATGATTAATTGAGCAAGATCAGAAAAACTGCTGGCCTCAATGAGCAGCAAAACAGCCTGATGCACACGACTGATGCTGTGCAAATTGGCACGGGAATTGGCAATCAGCTCACGTTGCTGTTGCTTTAACCAGTCATAATTGGCCTGCAGGCGTTTGAGCATGAATTGCTGGAAGTCCGTCACACCCTTGCCCTGGCGGCCTTCGGGTGGGGTCAGGCTTTCCAGCAGAATCGGGTGTTCAAGCAAAAAATTCGGACGCGCACGCAGAAAGGCGATCACATCGTCTTCTGAAAGCTCAGACAAGGGCACGGCTTTGGTGGGCGAATCCATACCCCCAATGGTGGCGAAATTCAGGGCCGGGTAAAGGCATTATTTGCCGCCGAATGTCATTGTTTTGCGAATCTCATTGTCATTGCAGGGCAAAGCGCGGTAAAATCAAATGATGAAAAGAATTCAGGGCCACTGCGGCTTTTCCATGATCGAAACCATTGCTGTCCTGGTTGTTGCCGGTCTGGTGATTGGCGGGATATGGATGGCCTATTCCTCTGTTCATCGCAAAAGCCAATCCAGCCTCCAGGAAAAACAAATCAGCGACATATTGATGATGGCGCGGGATTATCTACAGCAGCACAATGAAACTGCGACACCGACTATTTATAACATCAATGGCACGCCCAGAGACATTACCATCGAATTTTTGGATCCTGATAAAAATCTTTTGCCAGGCAGTGTGCGTCCCGGCACAACAGCCAATACGATTGATACAGAATTTGCGATTGTAAGAATCTGGTCTGTGGCCAGTGCGGGTAACCCATATGGCACCGGCCCATTGATACGTATCATGCAATCAGGCGTGGCACAAAAAGATTGCCTGGATATTATCAATACATGGGCGGGAAGCCCGGACCGGATTCAAAGCAGTGGCATGGTAGGATCATTTGTGAATGAGAGTTCAAACAACTCAGTTGATATTGACGCAAATAATATGTTCAATGACATTGTGCCGCCAGACATATCGGTGACGCCAACACAAATAGAAGCCAAATGCAATGCGCCATCCAACAGCATCGTATTCTTATTCCGCCTCAATAACTAACTGCTGTGCCGCATAGGGTGCGGACATCAGTCCACGCGATCCCAGCCCTGTGACATAAAATAAGCCGTTATCTGCGCGTCCCCACAAGGGCAGGTGATTGAGCGTGGTGGCGCGGATGGCGGAGCGGCCCGTACAATCGGCAGCAGTCAGGTTTTGAGATGTCGCAAGTGCAGGAATGAGTTTTGCCATTTCCTGTAGCGCAGCCAGATTTCTTTGGTGGCCATCATCGGTAACGGCAACAACATCTGTATGTTCATAAGTTGCGCCCAAAATATGATCTTTTTCACCCACAGACGGAATAAAATAATGCCCCAGGCTGACGGCATGGGGAAACGACGGCAATTGATTGGCTGCGACCATAGAAATTTGTCCCATGCGCGGACGGATTTGCTGGTGAATTTCAGGGATTAAATCCATGGCATGGCCGCAGGCAACATAAACGGCGCGCGCAGAAATCTCTTCGCCGTTATTTGTGCGGCAATAAAAATTCTTGTCACGGCGCACGGTAGTGATTTTGCGAGTTGCCAGGATCGGTGTATTGCCACGCAGTGCGTGCACCCATAAAGCAGGGTCAATCACGGCGGCGCGCGGCCAAAATAATGCATCGGATAAAATTTCAGTTTGCATCAATGCCGAAGCCTGGGCGGCTGTCAGATATTGCAATTCATTTTTATCAAATCCGGCAATGGCCGGGGCATCTGCAAAACGTTTGGCTTCGTCATCCTTGGGCAATTGCAGAATACCACGCTGCAGAACCACATCAGGATATTCTGCCAGAATATTCA
>DPZW01000006.1:5277-5467 GCA_003536545.1 Rhodospirillaceae bacterium | reverse complement strand
CGCCGCCCTTGATGTTCCACCAGTATTTTTCGCTGGGGGTGGGGTGCAGTTTTTCCTGGCTATGCACCGAACCATCGCGCAGGAAAATATAAGAAACATTATGAATATCGCCGTCCGGCATTTTGGTGGGATGTGATCCACCAATGATGTTGATGTTATAGGAAATCGCCATCTTCTTCATGAATGCCGT
>DPZW01000006.1:0-5071 GCA_003536545.1 Rhodospirillaceae bacterium | reverse complement strand
CGCCATCTTCTTCATGAATGCCGTATAACGCTCGGTATATTTGGTCAGGTGGTCAATGGCTTCTTCGGGCCGCTTTTTCTGGGGTGTCATGGACAGAATGGGCAGCGTCAAGAGTTCGGGGAAAAGCACAAAATCAGAATCATAATCAGATGCAATATCCACAAAATATTCGATCTGTTTTTCAAATTGGGTTTCGGATTCCACCGGGCGCATTTGCATTTGCACTGAAGCAATGCGGATGGTGCGGGGCAGGCGGCCCAGCCGCTCTTTTTTCTTAATCACGGGTTCGGCATTAATCGGATTGCGCCAGATCATATGGGTGGCATACCCGCCGGATTCTTTATCGCCCGGCATATAATCTGTCAGAATCCCGATGGGTTCAAAATCATTGGACAGGTGAAAGAAAATCACTTGGTCACGGATTTTACGTGCCTGCACCTGTTTTAAATATTCTTCTGGTCCTCCCACATCTTTTTTGCGTTTGGCGTAACCGGGCATTCTGCCGCCAAAGACAATTCCTTTCAGGTTTAATTCCTTGCATAGTTTTTCGCGCTGCTGATAAAGGCGGCTACCAATGCGCAGACCCCGATATTCCGGATCCACACCCACTTCCATGCCATACAGGTAATCGCCCTGTGGATCATGGCGTGAGCCATAACCGCCACCGGTAATTTCTTTGTAGCTGTGCGGCTTCAGGCAAACATCGCCGCTGATCATAAAGGTGGCGCAATAGCCGACAATCTTGCCGGAATATTCGACCAGAAATTGCCCCTTTTCAAAATTGATAATCTGTCCCCGGATCATGGCTTCGGTAAAAGGTGCGGCAGGGTAAATTTTCTCGCTCAAGGCCTGCAGGGCAGGGACATCAGCCAGTGTGGCTCGGCGGACAGTCAGCTCCGCCTTGGTTCTTGCGGGGGCCGTCTTTTTCTTATCCGTTTTTTTCATCTGTTCCATTTTGCCTTGTTTCTAGTTGTCAAAACCTATCATGCCTAACTTTGCGCAGGCAATGATGAATCCGGGCAAATTTCACACCCTATTGGCATTTTCGGGTATGTTTGGGGTGGTTTTATCGCCCATTAACCCCTTGCGGCCATGGAATCTGCCAGCTAATATCCGCCGTCGACAAAAAAATTTAAAAGGATCGCCAAGAATGTCTCTGCGCCGCTCACTGTTATTGACTGTTTTTATTTCTGCATTCGCCCTTACGGCTTGTGAAACACTGGGGCTGGAAGAATCCAGCGACATGGCAGAGCAAAATGCGCCGCCTGCGACCACCATGGTTAGCGGCAGCATGGCACCTGTCGTACAGCCGATGGCGCCGATGACGATCAATAATCCCATGACTACCAGCCAGACTCTGGTGGGGCGTCAGATTTCACAATTGCGCAATGACCTGAACACACTTTTATCGGATGTGAATGGTTATGCCGCGACGCAGAATGATTTGCGCAACCGCAATCAATCCATGGCGACCAGCTATTACAATATTATTGGCGAGATTAATGCCAAACTGCAAACTGGCACTACGCCGGGCAATCCGCGCCTTGTGCAGCGTTGGCAGGATGCATCGAATGCATTGGATCAATTCGCGGCAACCAGCAGCGAAATGAATGGCCTGTCTTCACGCATCGGCTCCAGCGCATCCATGGCAAATTACTTGCTGGATGCAACACGCGCCACTTACAGCCTTTCAGGCGCGGTTGAAGAAGATCACCAGTCCTTGCGCACATTAGAAGACGATGTGCAGCGCAGCGTCATCAGCATTCAGCGTGCCTATAATGACCTGACGCAGGATGTGGGCCGTCAAAATGCCTATGTGGCCAGCGAGCGCAGAAATCTGCAAACCCTGTCACTTGCAATCGCGCGTGGTGAAGTTTACGGCCAGAACCTGGGCAATCTTGCAGCTGCAAACATGATGGGTGGTATGGGTGTATCTGCGCCGACGACATCTGTCACATCTGAAAATTTACCCACCGGCGTTCTGGGTCGCTTGCCAGCGGGAGCTACACCAGCTGCGGCTCCGGCTGCAAAAACACCTTTCGTCATCGTGCGTTTTGATCGCGCCGATGTGGACTACGGACAGCCATTGTACCAGGCGATGTCACAGGCCCTCGAAAAGAATCCAATGGGCAGCTTTGAAGTAGTAGCCGTATCCCCACGCGGCAGCGGCACCAAGCAAACATTGGCAGGCACAACAGCGCGCAGTAAAGCCGAAGATGTGATGCGCACGATGTCTGAAATGGGCGTTCCTGCGGACCGCATGCAGCTGACCACCGCGACCAATCCAAATAGCGGCAGCCCGGAAGTTCATATCTTCCTGCGTTAATTCAGCAAAATCTTTTTAAGTTCAATGGCCGGCCTGTCCGGCCATTTTTCATTGATCATGGGCAAATGTTTCTCGCACCATGTGCGCAGTGGCGCAGCCACCGGGGCCTGCAGCTTTGCCGTCAATTGCGCTGTCACGCGCGGCATGAATTTCAGATACTGCGGTTTATCATCGCGGATCCACAGGCGAATAAATTGCCCGGTGATGCGCCCATGGCGTTGCAGGCCCAGAATATTATAAGACAATGCCAGATCATGCTTATCGTAATTTATTTGCGCAGCGTAACGTTGCCAAGCTTCCGCCATCACAATCGGGTCTAAATCGCGCCGCGCATCTTCGAGTAATGACAGCACATCATAAGCTGGATTGCCTCGCGCGCCGTCCTGGAAATCCAGCAAACCTGCCTGCGCTGCGCCATGGCGGCCCGGCAATAGCATCAGATTATCCACGTGAAAATCACGCAGCACCAAAACATTTTTCAGCGGCGGCAATTGCCGTAAAATATTATCCATAATGCCGGCAAATTCGGCGCGTAAATCTGCGCTGGCGCGCGCGCCGTGCCACAGCGGATAATACCAATCAATCAACCGCAATACTTCATCCATTAAAATTTCATGCGTATATTCACCCACACCGCCGAAATCGGATGGGATGCGTTGCTGCATTTGCGCAATCGCATCCACCGCCAGCAAATATAATTCGCGCGTGCCATGCCCGTTGTTTAACAGGCGCGTAAAGGTGTCCTCACCAAAATCTTCGATCAGGGCAAAGCCATTGTCAAAATCACTGGCGTAAATTTCCGGCGCGCTCAGCCCGGCATTGCACAAGGCATTGGCAATTAAATGATATTCACGGAATTTTTCTTCCGCATGTGGCGGTGCATCCATCAACAGACAAGTTCTGCCATCCGGCATTGCCAGGCGAAAATAACAGCGGCGCGATGCATCAACGGGCAGGGCCGTTATTGCGGCCATTGTCCAGCCATGCGCGGATATAAATTTCTGGCGTAAATCTGTACGTTCCATGAAACAAGCTATTGCCCATCGGCCCATTTTATTCAATCTAGGCGCGTGAAAAAAAGCGCGCGGGCCCTATTATTCATGATAATCGCTACAGCCAATGGGCCGGCGATGGCAGCGGATATCAACCAAAACGGGCAGGTCGGCGGCCTGGCGTTACCCACCGCGCGTTCGCTGTCGGCGGGGTCGCTATATGCCGGGGTGGGTGCGGGCACGCCTTATCGCAATATCTATGTCGGGATACAACCCATCCAGGCCCTGCGCCTGACCATTCGCCAGCAACAGGATGAACGCACCAATTTCACCTACCCGGGTCTTGATATGCAGGTGCAGCTCACCGATGAAGGCGAATGGATACCGGCCTCTGCGCTGGGTTACACCCATGCGGTGGGGCAGCGGCGATTTGGCGGCGAATATTTTGTGATGTCCAAACGCGTCTGGGATCTGGATTTTAATCTGGGATTGGGTTGGGGGCGTTATGCCAACCACGGCGTCTTTCGTAATCCATTCGCACAGGGTTTTGACAGTTACCGTGATATTGAACGTGATGTTGGCATCGGTTCAACGGGGCCAAAGGCCTGGTATCGCGGCAAGCGCATGGGATTATTCGGTGGCGTGACTTATCAAACACCGGTAGAGGGTTTGAAATTATTATTGGAATATGATCGCGATCCATACTTCCAGGAACAGGTCGAAGCCGCGCTGTCGAATGTTAAGCGCATCCGGCAAAACGCACCGTTTAACATTGGTGCAAGCTATGACATTTATAAAGGTATCAATGTCACACTGGCGTTTTACAATTTTTCGCGCGCGCAATTGAATTTATCGTATGCTTTTAATTTCCAGGATGATGCGAAAGAGCAGCTGCAAATGACTCATCTGCGCGATATGGTGCCTGCGCCATTGCCGCCGCCGGATGATATCGCGGCAGACCTGAAAACCATGGAAAATCTGGCCTGGCGGCAAGGAGCAGATTTTCTTTCCATTGAACGCAGCGAAGACAGCAGCAATATTTATCTGCGTTACCGTGCTGGTGATCATCCGCCTTATGCAACCTATCTGGGTCGTGCGGCCTATAGCGTAGCCGAACATGCTGAACGTGATATCACTTCTATCACACTGGTGCCCGAACATGATGGTCTGGTCGCAGGCAGTTATACCTTTGTGCGGCGTGATCTGGATCTTGCGACAGATTTTTCTGGCAGCCCCGAAGAGATTTTGCAGAACGCTCATATTCGCCGTGCAGAAATTACGGATGCACCAGAGCTGGATATGCAATCGCACCGGCCATGGAAATTCCATGTTGAACAAAAAATTGATAATTCCGGGTATGAATTTGGTTATTTATGGCTGACGCGCGCGCGCTTTCTGGCAGGCGGAACTTATGAACCGATGAACGGTATTACCCTGGGCGTCACCGCCGGGCTGGAAGGGGGTGATAATATCCCGGTCATTCCGCAAACCGGCAGCAAAATTGTGCGCAGCAATATTGATGCCTATACGCAGAATGCCGCAGACATAGACAGCTTTTATATCAACGCCATGCGCAGTGTTTTGCCCGGATTGCATGTTCGCGCAACAGCCGGGCTGCTCGAAGAAATGTATCGTGGCATTTCAACGGAGATTTTATATCAGCCGCATGATGCGCGCTGGGCGATTAGCGCGGAAAGCAATTGGTTGCAGCAGCGTGATCCCGCCCATGATTTCGGCAGAACAAATTACAATA
>DPZW01000085.1 GCA_003536545.1 Rhodospirillaceae bacterium | reverse complement strand
GGATGCGGTACCGTTGACGCTGGGCCAGGAATTCAGTGGTTACGCCAAGCAAATTGAATACGGCATTACGCGCGTGAAGCTTCCCCTGCCCCGCCTGTATGAACTGGCACAGGGCGGCACAGCAGTTGGTACAGGATTAAACGCCAAGGTTGGTTTTGCCGAAGCCTTTGCCAAAAAAGTCTCTGACATCACCGGCCTGCCATTCGTCACCGCGCCGAATAAATTTGAAGCCATGGCGGCGCATGATGCATTGGTTGAAGCATCAGGCGCGTTGAACACACTGGCTGCATCTTTGATGAAAATTGCGAATGATATCCGCCTGCTCGGCTCTGGCCCGCGTTGCGGCATTGGTGAAATTTTGTTGCCGGAAAACGAACCTGGCTCATCCATCATGCCCGGCAAGGTGAACCCCACGCAGTCCGAAGCCTTAACCATGGTTTGCGCGCAAGTAATGGGTAATAACGTTGCCGTCACGGTTGCGGGTAGCAACGGGCATTTTGAACTGAACGTTTTCAAGCCAGTCATTATATATAATGTGCTACAATCCATCCGCCTGCTGGCCGATGGCTGCCGCAGCTTTACGGATAACTGCATTGTGGGCATTGAGCCGAACGAGGCTCGTATTCAAAAGCTTTTGTCTGAAAGCCTGATGCTGGTCACCGCGCTGAACCCGCATGTGGGTTACGATAACGCGGCCAAAATCGCCAAACTGGCCCATGCCAAGAACCTGACATTAAAAGAAGCAGCCGCCGAATTGAACTTAATTGATCCTGCAAAGTTTGATGAATTGGTGCGGCCCGAGAAAATGGTGCGTTCCGCCTAACCTGTAATGGAGATATCGATGCGCTTAAAATCTTTCCTGTTCGCTGCCGTGATTGCTTTTTCTGCTCCCGTTTTCGCAGAAGAAATCCCCGTCATGGGCACCATCAAAAATCCTGCGCAAATGCCGGCGGGTGTCTACCAGCTGGATTCCTCGCACGCACATACAGTGTTCTTCATCAACCACCTGGGCTTTAGTGAATATACCGGTGCCTTTCATGACATTCAGGGTGATTTGAATTTCACGCCTGCGAAACTGGAAGATTCCAAATTGAACGTGGTAATCAAGCCTGCCAGCGTGATTGTGCAAAGCGCAAAGCTGACCGAGGAGTTAAAGGGCGAGAAATTCTTTAACACTGCGAAATATCCCGAAATCAAATTTGTCAGCACCAAACTGGTGAAAGCCACGGACACCACAGGCCAGATGACCGGCAACCTGACCTTCATGGGCGTGACAAAACCTGTGACATTAAATGTCAGCTTTGTCGGCGGCGGGACCAACCCGATGTCAAAAGCACAAACCATGGGCTTTACGGCGAGCGGTAGCATCAAACGCTCTGAATTTGGCATGACAAATTACTTGCCTGGCCTGAGCGATGACGTGCGGCTGGATATTTCTGCCGAATTCGCACAAACGCCACCCACGCCCGCCAGAACACAATAGCCTCTGGCCAGTGCCAGAGAATCTCATGATATTAGCGGGATGAATTCTCCCGCAGCCCAGACCAAACGCGCCTTTATTTTTGGCACAATGTATATCGACGCGCCTTATAAGGCCGAGTTGGTGCAGATGTGGATCGAGCTGCACCAAAAACTGAACCCCGAATATGATTTGCTGATTATCGATTCACATTCAGAGCGCATGTGGCTGGATCTGATACCTGCCATCAAGAACATCCCCATTCACGAAATTAAGGAAGGTGACCCCCTGCCGCCGCTACAGCGCGGCGTGAACTGGATTGATTTTCCCGAAGGCGCAGGCCACCAGAATTTTAATGGTGTGGATGGTTGGGGGCGCGCGTTCTCGCGCGGCGTAGCGTTTGCGATTCAGCACGACTATGAATATGTTGTAAATCTGGAGTGCGATTTGCTATTCCGGAATCCCGTCACGCCTATTCTGGACCAAATGGATACACATCACCTGCATGTGCTTTCTACCAACATCAAATACAATAAATTCTTCCCGCTGGACTGGATGGAAAATACCATCATGTTCATGCGCACATCCTACCTGCGCGAAAAAGATTTTATCCGCCGCTATGACTGGAACGGCAATTGGACACGCGATAATCCGCTATATGTGCCTGAACACCGTTGCAAGGCAATCTTAGAGCCCGAAGTTTTTTATAAACCCTGGCAAGGGGTGCGCGGCGATGGCGGCATTGATCTGATCACGCAGTTATCGGATGTGGAAGAAATGGATTACATCATGCATGTGCAGCATGCCCCGAACTACCCTCAGCCACTGGAGCTTTATTACCACTTTATGCGCAAATACATGGGCCAGGACTGGATCCCGCCACACCGCCGCAGTCAGAACGTCTGACGATGACATTTCCTGAATTCAATCTGGCGCAAGCCATCGGGCTCATTGCTTATGTCTGTGTTCTTTATTCATTCTCGCAAAAACGCGACAGTCGATTTATTTCCGGGCAGATTGTGTCATCTATTTTTTGGGTGGCGCATTATTTTATGATGGCAAAATTCGCCGCATCTGCCGTGACGGGTGTCCATGTCATCCGTTATGGCTCCGCACCGTTTGCGCGCGCAAATAAAAAGTGGAGTCTGATTGTCGCAATCATTGTCGCCCTGCTATATGTCTGCTGCGGGTTGTTATTCGCGAATGAATTTATCGACTGGATGCCAATTATCGCCAGCATCATCGGCAGCTTTGCCGTTGCATTATTACATGGCATCCGCATGCGGATTGTATTTCTGGTGGTGAGTGCCTGCTGGCTGAGTTTTAACCTGCTGTCGCATTCGATTGGCGGTGTTTTGACGGATATTTCCGTTCTCACGATCAATGCGATTACGATTTTGCGTCTGCGCCGGGATCAGGCGCGCGAATTGGCGTTTGAACGCACACCGCTGGGGCCGCCTGCATAAAAAATCCCATAAATGCCAAGTTAAAAACATCTGATTCTGATTGCGTATAATTTTTATCCTGCACACCCCCGCCTGCATGAAACAAAAAAGGAACAAAAATCGATTCTTTTGTTGTCTAGGGCCTCGAAAAAAAATATATATTGTGCTTGATTGTTCATCCAATAACCCCCTCGATCCGCCTCAAACACAGCATCTACAAGGGCTGAATCATGGAATCAGGGGGCGGAAAACCTTACGGAATAGTAATATTTTCTTATTGGATGAATCGCTGGATATGGTATCCATAAGAAACGAACACACCATATCTAGTGGGCGAAACTCAAGTAATTGAGAATGATTTGCAGCTGGGAATGGGCATGAGTTACGGTACAACAACAAAATACGAGGGCCCAGCAGCTGGCAAGATGAACAGCGCAAGAGCCAATGTGAAGGGGAATATGACGATGTTTGATATGGTACAGGTAGAGCGCGGCACCAAGGTTCGCGTTGATCATGAGCGTAATGAGCTGCTGACTGATTTTGGTCGTGCCACTTTGGCGGACCGCTATTTGTTGCCCGGTGATGAATCTTTCCAGGACCCTTTTGCACGCGTGGCGATGTATTATGCAGATGACTCTGCGCATGCGCAGCGGATGTATGATTATATTTCTAAACTCTGGTTTATGCCTGCAACGCCTGTGCTTTCAAACGGCGGCACAGAACGCGGCCTGCCCATTTCCTGCTTCCTGAACGAGGCAAATGACAGCCTGGATGGCATTGTTGGCCTGTGGAATGAAAACGTATGGCTCGCGGCCAAGGGCGGCGGGATTGGCTCTTATTGGGGTAACCTGCGCGGTATTGGCGAAGGCGTAAAAGGCAGCGGCAAAACATCAGGTATCGTGCCGTTCATCAAGGTGATGGACAGCCAGACTTTGGCAATTTCACAGGGCTCCCTGCGCCGCGGTTCGGCTGCGGTATACCTGCCGGTATCGCACCCTGAAATTGAAGAATTTATTGAAATCCGCCGCCCGACCGGCGGCGATCCCAACCGCAAATCATTGAACCTGCATCACGGTGTTGTTGTAACCGATGCATTCATGCGTGCGGTTGAAAATGATCAGGAATGGGCATTGGTATCCCCCAAAGACGGCAGCGTGCGTGAACGCGTTTCCGCACGTTCACTGTGGATCCGTATGCTGACAGCACGCGTTGAAACAGGCGAGCCATATATTTTGTATATCGATCATGTGAACCGTGCGATCCCGGAGCATCATAAACTGGCCGGCCTGACGGTTAAAACATCTAACCTATGCTGTGAAATCACGCTGCCAACGGGTACGGATCAATACGGCCAGGAGCGTACGGCTGTTTGCTGTTTGTCTTCTTTGAATCTGGAAAAGTTTTTGGAATGGCAAAATCATCCGACCTTGGTTGAAGATTGCTGCCGCTTCCTCGACAATGTTTTGTCTGACTTTATCAAAAAAGCACCCGATAGCATGGCGCGCGCGAAATATTCCGCGATGCGTGAGCGTTCAATTGGCCTTGGCGTGATGGGCTTCCACTCCTTCCTGCAGTCGATGAACATTCCAATGGAATCGGTGATGGCGAAAGTCTGGAACCGCCGCATGTTCAGCCAGATCAAACGCCAGGCCGATGAAGCCAGCCAAAAACTTGCGGCTGAACGCGGGCCCTGCCCGGATGCTGCGGATTACGGCATCATGGAGCGTTTCTCGAACAAGATCGCGATTGCGCCAACGGCCAGTATTTCCATTATCTGTGGGGGCACGTCACCTGGGATTGAGCCGATTGCAGCGAATGTGTTTACGCATAAAACTTTGTCAGGATCATTTGAGGTACGTAACCGTCACCTGGCAAAATTGATTGCTGAAAAGGGTCAGGACACGCCTGAAGTATGGAGCAGTATTACCGTTAATGGTGGATCGGTGCAGCATCTCGACTTCCTGACACAGGAAGAAAAAGATGTTTTCAAAACTGCATTTGAACTCGACCAGCGTTGGTTGATTGAGCACGCGGGTGACCGTACGCCGTTTATTTGTCAGGCGCAGTCGCTCAATATCTTCCTGCCCGGCAATGTACATAAAAAAGACCTGCATCAAATTCATATGCTGGCATGGAAAAAAGGTGTGAAGTCTTTGTATTATTGCCGATCACTGTCCGTGCAGCGCGCAGAGTCATCCGCGGCGACGGCAGTGGCATCCAAAGCATTGGTGGATCAGGTTGCCGGTGAATATGATGGCAAAAACCCCGATCTGCATGCCGAACCACGCCTGCCGCTTGATATGGCACCTGTTGCCAATGGCAATGCAAAACCGATTGAATACGATGAATGTCTTGCCTGCCAGTAACAATTGGCGTTAAAACAAACCATTCTGCATGAAATATCTAAGGAGAAATTATGACCGCTACGACCCTGCTTACCCCAAACCCCGTTTACAAGCCATTCAACTACCCTTGGTGCTATGAAGCATGGCTGACGCAGCAGCGTCTGCACTGGCTGCCGGAAGAAGTTCCAATGGCAGATGATGTCAAGGACTGGAAAAATAAAATTACGGATGCCGAGCGCAACTTGCTCACACAAATTTTCCGTTTCTTCACGCAGGCCGATGTTGAAGTGAATAACTGCTACATGAAGCATTACTCCCAGATCTTTGAGCCGACTGAAGTGAAAATGATGCTCGTTGCGTTTTCAAACATCGAAACCGTGCACATCGCAGCTTACTCTCACCTGCTCGATACCATCGGCATGCCCGAAATCGAATATTCCGCATTCCTGAAATACAAGGAAATGAAGGACAAGTATGATTACATGCAGGACTTTAACATGAATTCCAAGGAAGACATCGTGCGCACGATGGCGGTCTTTGGCGCATTCACGGAAGGCCTGCAGCTCTTC
>DPZW01000105.1 GCA_003536545.1 Rhodospirillaceae bacterium | reverse complement strand
CCTGGGCCCAGGTTGAGAAGCCACTGGATAGTGGTTTCTATGCAGCTTTTACTGCCGGTGCAGGGCGTTACAATAATAACATGCTGATGCCATCTGTGGGCTTCAGAAGAAGTTTTGATCTGGGCAGAAACGCTTTTGCCTATGCCTATGGCGGCGTTGGTGTGAATGCATTTGACAAATGGCGCACAACTGCCACATTTGGCTTCTCAGTTGGCTTCAGATTGCCATAATAACAAAAACAAAATTAACAAAAACAGGCCGGGATTTCCGGCCTGTTTTTTATTGTGTCATCGAGAGATGGGTTAGCGTTCTTCTTCGTCTTTTTCGATTTCAACATCCACCAGGTCGTCATCATCGCCCAGGTCTGATGTATCTTCCAGCACGCCGTCATCTTCATCATCATCTTCTTCGTCATCGGTATCATCATCTATATCGACCTCGACTTCATCTTCATCGGGTGCCAGTTCCGCCTCGCCGTCCAGCTCCACGAATTCTGCTTCCGTTTCATCTTCCTCTTCCTCATCATCAGAAGATTCGATCACTTCTTCCTCTTCCTCGTCATCATCCGGCACCTTGGTTTTCGCCTTGGATGGCTTGATTTTCACTTCCTCTTCTTCAATTGGGCGATTGCGGCGCGATTTCAACAGCGCTTCGGGGTTATATTCCGTGCCGCAATGCGGGCAGATTGGCGGGACTTTGCCCATATCGTAATAACGCGTATTGCAGGCTGGGCAGACCCGCTTGAAGCCCAGTAAAATTTCTGCGTCAGATTTTTTTGCCATTTTTAATTAACTCCAATAAATCAGCTTGTCTTTGGCGGCTATTTCGGCATGACTTGCCTGAATGTCAAGCGCAAAGCCCACCCCTTTATCCGCAAAATCTTCCGGCCCCCTCATCGGCACGCCGGAATTGCCAGGTGATAAATCCATTTCTCACCGCGCCATTATGTTCGCCGCGCTGGCGGTGGGCGAAAGCCGCATCACTGGCCTTCTGGAAGGCGAAGATGTGATGGCCACCGCCGCCGCCATGCGGGCTATTGGGGCGAGGATTGAGAGGCGAGAAGCGAGTGGCGAGGAGAAAGAAATTGTATGGCATATTTATGGCGTCGGGGTGGGTGGATTGCAGCAGCCGGATGGCCCGCTGGATATGGGAAACAGCGGTACCTCGGCGCGCCTGATCATGGGCATGTGCGCGACGCATCCGATCACAGTGCAATTTACCGGCGATGCGTCCCTGTCGCGGCGGCCAATGAAACGCGTAATGGATCCCCTCTCGCAAATGGGGGCGCAGTTTGAATCCAGGGATGGCAAAATGCCGTTGACTTTGTGCGGCACGAACATGCCGATGCCGATCAGTTATGAATTACCGGTGGCATCCGCACAGGTGAAATCCGCGATCCTGCTGGCTGGATTAAATACGCCGGGCCGCACCACCGTCATCGAACGCACACCAACGCGCGATTACACCGAGAGCATGCTGCGCGCGATGGGCGCGGATGTTCAGATCGAAGATTTAGATGAAGGCAAAGCCATTCACATCACCGGCTATGCAGAATTAAAACCCCTTACGCTGCAAGTGCCGCGCGATCCCTCATCAGCGGCATTTCCCTGTGTGGCGGCATGTATTGTGCCAGGCTCTGACATATTATTAAAAGATGTGGGCATGAATCCCACGCGTGCCGGGCTTTACGTGACGCTACGCGAAATGGGCGCGAAGATTGAATTGCAGAATGAACGTATTGAGAACGGCGAAAAGATTGCAGATCTGCGCGTGCAATATGCACAGTTAAAACCCATTGATGTGCCTTCGGGTCGCGCACCGTCCATGATCGATGAATATCCCATTCTCGCCATCGCCTGCGCCATGGCGAACGGCACGTCACGCCTGCGCGGGCTTCATGAACTCCGCGCCAAGGAATCCGATCGCCTGCAGGTCATGGCGGATGGCCTCCTCGCCTGCGGCGTGAAAACCGAAATCGACGGCGATGATTTAATCATCCACGGCAGCGGCAAAATTCAGGGCGGTGCCACAATCACCACGCATCTGGATCACCGCATCTGCATGAGTTTTTTGATCGCATCCCTGGTTGCGCAACAACCGATTATGATTGATGATGCCACGCCTATTCAAACCTCATTCCCCAATTTCATTCCCATGATGGAACAGCTTGGGGCTGAATTTAATTTGTAAACACAGGAGAAAAACATGCTTAAAGAATTCCAGAAATTTATCATGCGCGGCAATGTGGTTGACCTTGCCGTGGGTATTATCATCGGTGCGGCTTTCACCGGCATCGTGGATAGTATTGTTAACGATGTCATCATGCCGCCGCTGGGTTATCTGTTAGGCGGTGTAGATTTCAGTAATTTCTTTTTGCAAATTTCCGGCGACACGACTTACACCACCCTTGCCGCCGCAAAAGCCGCGGGCGCGGTAACCATCAACTACGGTTTATTCGCCAATGCCGTTTTAAAATTTCTGATCGTCGGTTTCGCTGTTTTCATACTCATCAAAGGCCTGAATAAAATGACGGAGCGTTTCCGCCGCGAAGAAGCCGCCGCGCCGACACCGCCGGACAATAAACAGGAAATCCTGCTGACTGAAATTCGCGACATTTTGAAAAAGAAATAATGCCGCCACTGCCCATCATCGCCATTGACGGTCCGTCTGCCGGCGGAAAAGGCACGATTGCCAAGGGTATTGCGCGGGTGTTGAATTTTGCGCATCTGGAAACCGGGCTGCTATACCGCTGGGTCGGCAAGGCCTGGCTGGAGCGGCGGGACAATTCAGATGATCTGGAAACCGCAGCAGTGATCGCCCAGGAACTGGCAGACAGATTTGACCTGATGCTGCTGAATGATCCTGCCCTGCGCTCCAATGAAGTTGCCGAGGCAGCCTCTGTCATTTCCGCCCATCCCCCGGTGCGCAAGGCCCTCCTTGAACTCCAGCGGGATTTCGCTGTGAACCCACCGGGCGCGGCCTGGGGGGCTATTCTGGATGGCCGGGATATCGGCTCGGTTGTCTGCCCCGATGCGCCCATCAAGCTGTTTGTAACCGCCAGCCCTGAAATTCGGGCCGAACGCCGCACAAAAGAGTTGCAAAACCTGGGCCTGGCCGCTACATACGAGCAGGTTTTGGCAGAGGTAGCCGCGCGGGACGAGAGAGATCGAACGCGAGCAACTGCTCCTCTTCAGACTACGGCGGGGTCGGTGGAAATCGATACCTCCAATCTAAGCGCACAGGAAAGCATAGACGTTGCGCTCGGGATAATACGCCGCACACGGCTTCTGCCGGACGAATAGTCCGGCATAGCCATTCTCAATCACATAACATCGCGCACAGCAGAACTGTGCGCATTGCACAGGAGCAACATATGGGCAAAGCTGCCAAATTGACAAACACGCGCGCGCGTTACAATCCCGCAACCGCAGACGTAGAAATTTTTAAACCCCAGGGCAAAGACAGTTTTGCATCTTTGCTGGATGAAAACTTTGCCGGCCGCCAGTCGTTTGAAGGCCAGGTATTGAAAGGCATGATCGTCGGCCTGACCGATGACGTGGTTATCGTCGACGTTGGCCTGAAATCTGAAGGCCGCATTCCGCGTAAAGAATTCGGCTTCACCGAAGGCGGCAATGAACTTGAAATCGGCGGCCTGGTAGATGTTTTCATTGAACGCATCGAAGGCAAAGAAGGTGAAGCACAATTGTCACGTGAACGTGCGCGCCGCGAAGAAGTTTGGGTCACACTCGAAGAGTCTTTTGTGAAACAGGAAAAGGTAGAGGGTATTATCTTCTCACGCGTGAAGGGTGGCTTTAACGTTGATCTGGGCGGCGCGATTGCCTTTCTGCCCGGCAGCCAGGTGGATGTGCGTCCGATGAAAGATGCATCACCCATCATGAACCAGAAAGAAACTTTCCTGATTTTGAAAATGGATCGCGCACGCGGCAATATCGTTGTGTCTCGCCGCGCCGTGATGGAAGAGAGCCGCGCGGATCAACGTGCGGAAATCATCCAGGATCTGCGTGAAGGCACAGTCCTGAAGGGGGCCGTGAAAAATCTGACAGATTATGGTGCATTCGTGGATCTGGGCGGCGTAGATGGCCTCCTACACGTCACGGATATTTCATGGAAACGCATCAATCGCCCGGATGAAGTGCTGCGCATCGGCCAGGAAGTTGAAGTCGTGGTTATTCGTTTCAACAAGGATAACCAGCGTATTTCACTTGGCATGAAACAGCTTGAGAAAGATCCGTGGGAAGGTGCAACTGCTGATTTGGCTGTCGATAGCATCCATACCGGCAAAGTGACCAACATCACTGACTATGGTGCATTTGTTGAAATTGCCGAAGGCATTGAAGGTCTGGTGCATGTTTCTGAAATGACATGGTCCAAGAAAACCGTTCATCCAAATAAAATCGTGACGCCTGGCCAGGAAGTTCAGGTACAGGTTCTGGAATTGGATTCTGAAAAACGCCGTATTTCACTTGGCATGAAACAGACCATTAAAAATCCATGGACTGATTTTGCACAAACGCATGAGGAAGGCACCGACTACACCGGTGAAATCTCTAACATCACCGAATTTGGCCTGTTCGTGAGATTGCCAGGCGGCGTGGATGGCATGGTGCATATGTCTGACTTGTCATGGGATCAGTCTGGCGAAGAAGCCATCAAAGCCTATAAAAAAGGTGACAGCATCACCACACGTGTCATGGAAATTGATGTAGAGAAAGAGCGTGTCTCTTTATCTGTCAAAGCTTTGACCGGTGATCAGAATGCTGGCAGCAGTGATACGGATAGCGAAGCTATTGCTCCGGGTGGCCTGACCAAAGGTAAAGTGGTTACCTGCACAATCACGGCCATTAAAGAAGCTGGTATCGAAGTCGCAGTTGGCGATGCAACAGGCTTTATCAAAAAAATGGATCTGTCACGTGATCGCAGCGAGCAGCGCACAGACCGTTTTGCGGTTGGCGAAAAAGTGGATGCCCGCATCATTACGGTGGAAAAGGGCGGCAAGAAGCTGCAGCTTTCCATCAAGGCACAGGAAGTTGCAGAGGAGCGCGCGGCGATTGCTGAATTCGGCACCGCTGAATCCGGCGCATCCCTGGGCGGCATCCTGGGTGCAGCACTTAAAAAAGCACAGGAAGAGAAAGCAGCTTCCAACGGCTAAGCAGCGCAACATTAATGCGCATTTTCAAGCACCGCAGGCGACTGCGGTGCTTGTTTTTTGTGCAGTTTTCCGGCATTCTGGCTCCATATCGCTCAGCCGCCCGGAGGCCGCATGACACGTTCTGAACTGATTTTACGCTTATCCGAAAGTAACCCGCAGCTCTATCAACGCGATCTGGAAGCCATTGTAGATACTATTTTTAGCACCATCGCCGAGGCGATGGCCGAAGGCCGCCGGGTTGAACTGCGCGGCTTTGGCGCATTCTGGGCCAAGGACCGCAGTGCGCGCACCGCGCGTAACCCACGTACAGGTGAAAGCGTGACGGTGGCGGCGAAACGCACCCCATTTTTCAAAGCCGGCAAGCCGCTTAAAGAATTACTCAATTCGGATATTGATGCCCAAAACTAAAATTAAAACACCGCTTTTCGTCGCGATTGATACTGCGGATCTGGCACAAGCAAAAAAAATTGCACAATCTGTGGCCCCGATCACTGGCGCAATCAAACTGGGACTGGAATTTTTTGTGCATCATGGCCCTGCGGGCATTCGCCATGTGGTCGATGGGTTAAACGTTGCTCTTTTCCTTGACCTCAAGTTTCATGATATCCCGAATACAGTTGCCGGTGCCGTGGCGGCTGCCACTACACTGCGGCCCACCTTTCTGACGGTGCATACCGCAGGCGGCGAAGCCATGATGATGGCCGCACGTGAAGCTGCTGATGAAACCTCGCGGAAATTAAAAATTCCACGGCCCCTTATTTTAGGTGTGACTGTTCTGACGTCTCTTAATGATGATGATCTGAAAATGATGGGACACATGACACCCACCACGGATCAGGTCCGTCGCTTTGCCCTGCTTGCACAGGATTGCCGAATTTCATGCGGTGAACAAACCAGCCCATCAATTTGGCAATCCTGTGCAAGCAGGGCAA
>DPZW01000082.1 GCA_003536545.1 Rhodospirillaceae bacterium | reverse complement strand
CAAATCCACTTACGCGCGCTGCGGCTTGATTGTGAATGTCACCCCGCTGGAGCCAGGCTGGGAAGGGCAGGTGACGCTGGAGATTTCCAACACCACGCCATTGCCCGCAAAAGTTTACGCGAATGAAGGCATCTGCCAGTTCTTATTTTTCCAGGGCGCCAGCGCTTGCGAAACGACCTATGCCATGCGCGCCGGGAAATACATGGGCCAGCGCGGCGTGACGCTGCCGAAGCTGGATAAGGCCGGATAATGGATCGTCTGCGCATTCAGGGCGGCAATAAATTAATCGGAAAAATCCAGATTTCCGGCGCGAAAAATGCTGCGTTGAAATTGATGGCGGCGGCCATTATGACGGATGGCAAGGTAACGTTGAATAATACGCCGCGCCTGGCGGATATCAAAACCATGCGTGAATTGCTGGCTGGTCTCGGCGTTTCAGCGGAATGGTCTGGCGATAATCAAATGAAAATTCATGCGCAGAATATTATGTCTGAGACTGCGCCCTATGACATTGTGCGCAAAATGCGCGCGAGTATTACTGTGCTCGGTCCATTGCTGGCGCGTCACGGCCACGCGCGCGTATCCTTGCCCGGCGGTTGTGCAATTGGCGCGCGTCCGGTGGATTTGCATATTGAGGCACTGAAGGCTTTGGGTGCAGAAATTGCCTTGGAAGAAGGTTATGTGGATGCGCGCGTGCCACCAGGCGGCCTGACGGGTGCAAAATATACATTTCCGAAAGTCACGGTGGGCGGCACGGAAAATATGATGATGGCAGCCGTGCTTGCCAAAGGCACGACAATTATCGGCAATGCCGCGCGCGAACCAGATGTAGCGGATCTCGCTGCGATGCTGAATTGCATGGGCGCGAAGATTGAAGGCGCGGGCACCGACACAATTACCATCACCGGTGTTGAAAAATTAAACGGCTGCACCCATACGGTTGTCGCAGACCGGATTGAAGCAGGGACATTAGCCGTTGCGGCCGTCATGACCGGCGGTGATCTGGATCTGATTGGTGCACGTGAAGATTTGATTGCCATGCCACTGGATATTCTGCGCCGCGCTGGCGCATTTATTGAACCGCACGCCAATGGCGTACGCGTAAAGGCAGGTGATTACCTGCAGGGCGTGGATATCATGACGGAACCTTTTCCTGGTTTCCCCACGGATCTGCAGGCACAGTTTATGACAATGATGACGATTGCATCCGGCGCGTCGATGATCACCGAAACGATTTTTGAAAACCGTTTTATGCATGTGCCGGAACTGCACCGCATGGGCGCGGATATCACCATTCATCATGCCTCTGCCTTGGTGCGCGGTGTCAAAAAACTCAAAGGTGCGCCAGTGATGGCCACGGACCTGCGCGCATCAGTTTCATTGGTGCTGGCGGGATTGGTGGCAGAAGGAGAAACTACCGTGAACCGGATTTACCATCTCGATCGCGGCTATGAAGCAGTGGATAAAAAACTTTCTGCCTGCGGCGCACAAATCATCCGCGAAAAAGACGAAGCTATAGCGGCATAAAATCCTTGAAATTAACCAATGAAGGTTTTGGGGTGGGGCTAGGATTTTCCTTATATAATTTGTAAACTCCGACTAGGAATTCATGCCCGCCTTTGGCCGGCCCAATCACTGTGTCCTCCATGATATTCCCCAGCATATTTACACGATTATTTCCAATAGCTTCAACATCATCAGGTTTCACATTTGAGTAGAATTGATATTCTCTCCCGTCTTGATTGATAAAATCTGATGATGGGAGCCGTCTCGAATCTTCGAAATGGTGACCCCTTGTCACCACCAAATCTTTCCAAAAGGCAGTATATGTATGATTATCTAATGTGTACTCCATGCCAAGCAGCGCCAATGTTTTTGTAATTTTGCTCTGGGAGATTTCAGAAGACCCCATGCTGCCCGCACCTGAAATCAAAAAAACTTTTAATCCCGGATCGTCAATATCGAAGTTGTTTTGAATTGTATCTCGCAGTACATATATATTGGATTGAGCATCTACATGAGCAAGTAATTGTTTGCCTTGTCCATAAATAACAAGGGCAGAACAAGTGTCTACCCCCCCCCGTACGCAATTCTTCTGAAGGGGCGCTAATGGTGACTTCATCTTGCGATACAGAATAGAATTCATTGACAGTCGGATTGATCGTGACTTTCATTAGGGTATTTTACAATTTTTATTCGAGAATAACAAAAATAATTTTATTAAAGTTTTATTGTTTTATAAAATTATCAGTGATAGATCCCTAATAAACGCTTCGCGTTTTCCGGGATGACATGTAATGTGGGCGGCATGACCGCACTTAAAACTGTCACGCTCACTGCTGAATTGTTGGATAAGCTGCCCCTGGGAGTCTTGCAGGATTGCCAGACGATTGCAGGTGAAATCCAACGTGATGCCGCCGTGATGTTGCTTGATGGCACGCCACCGCCTTATGACTTAATGATCTCTCTGACGGATACAGCTCTGCTGCTGCAAATCGGCTCAACGGAAATGCCAATTCATTTTTCCCCCCTGCGTCGCCTGATGATTGATTATGATTTGATGATTGGCGCGCATGGTTCTGCGCTGCGGCATCACGCGCCGCATTCGCGCAGTGAAGCCATTGATATGGGCCGCCGCGCGATGCATAATGAAGGGGCAGAAATGATCCTCAAACAGCTTGCGCCGTACCTGACTGCTGATCTCGGTACGGCGCGATTGCTGTTCACCCTCCTGTTTTTATTGACCCAACGCCGCCAGGCCTAGCGATAATAATACCGCTCTATCAGGCGCATAATGTTTTCCAGTCCCATGCGGTCCGCATCATCAAAGGCTGAAAACGCGATGCCTTCGATATAAAGGATCATTTCACTTCGCCCATTGATGGCCAATGGATAAACGATGACCGACCGCGCATGGGAATGACAGGGAACATAATCCGGAAATTCAGACATATTGCCGATGATCGCCACCGTGCCCAGGGCTGCTGCCTGCCCACAAAGATTGGCCGGGTTGGGTGCGATGGCAATCCGCGGGCAAGCTTGCGGCCCTTGAAATGGCCCCAATACCAGATCCGTGTCGCGCCGCAAATAAAACCCCACCCATAAAAATCCAAAATCATTGTGCAGGACGGCTGCAATATTCGCCAGGTTCGCCGTCAGGTCGGGTTCATGTCGTAATAATTTATCAATTTGTTGTGTCGCCACTGCATAGACATCGTCTTTGCGGACGGCAGTATTTATTGGCAAAATTTCTCCCATTGTCCATCTCCCGCTGTTAAGAGGGGCGATGGTCTGTGCTAACAGACTGTCATGCGGGGCAGCCGCCATCACCGACCATGCCGAAAAGGCACACCCCAGGTTTGGCAAACTACTTTTTGAAATCCAACATTTTAGTTGTGATTAACGTGGGGAAAATTGTTGTCAAAACCCACGGTTGCGCCGCATAGCAACAATTTCAGGATGACTCTGATTAAGCTTTCTGTCAACAAAATGTAATATTTCATGCGAAAATAATTTAGTTGCAACGGCGCAAAAACAGGCATATATTATTGGCATTCAAGGGGCCGCAATGCGGCCCTTTTTGTTATGTTGATGTGGGCAATTTAACCGCGCAACGCAAACCGCCCATGGGGCTATCCTGCAATTCAATCTCGCCGCCATGCGCAAGGATAATATCGCGCGCAATCGCCAATCCCAATCCAATGCCGCCCGATGCGGCGTTGCGCGATTCTTCCAATCTAAAAAACGGACGGAACACATCTTCGCGCGCACTTTCTGGAATACCCGGGCCGTTATCATCAATGAAGAGATGAATATGTTCATCCGTGCGTTCCAGTGTGATGCCGCATTGCGTGGCATAACGCAGCGCATTTTGCACCAGGTTATCCAGGGCGCGGCGCAGTGCGTGTGGCCGCACAGTGGCGCGAGCAGGAATCAGCTTCAGGTCGATATTTTTATCACTCATGCGTTCGGCATCTTTGGCAAGCTGTGCAATCAATTCATTCAGGTGAATTTCTGTTGCAGTCTCTTCGCCTTCACCGCGTGCGAATTGCAAATAGGCATCAATCATTGCCTCCATTTCTGTGACATCTGATTTTAATTCATCCGTACCTTTATCCTTCATCATCGCCAGTTGTAATTTCATGCGCGTGAGCGGCGTGCGCAGATCATGCGATACGCCCGCCAGCATTTCCGTGCGCTGGGCGATCTGGCGGCGGATGCGATCCCGCATCACCAGAAAAGCATTACCCGCACGGCGCACTTCGCGCGCGCCCTCAACCTTGAATGATTTTTCAACGCCGCTGCCAAATGCTTCGGCGGCCTCGGCCAGGCGGCGGATGGGGCGCACTTGTCCGCGTAAAAACAGAATGGAAATCGTCAGCAATAAAAACGCTGCGACAGAAAACCAGATAATAAAACTATAGGTGGATACCGTAAACACACGCCGTTCCGGCACGGTCACATGCAGCAGCCCGCGCGGTGTCATCACATCAATCTCATAAGTTTTTTCTTTGCGTCCCAATTGCACGCGCGCAGGATAGGGCAGGGAGCGTTTGACGGCAGAGCCAATCATGCGCGATAAAATTGTCTGCCGCCGCGGGTCATTGCGGCCCATTTTTTCATCTGGCATCAGTTCAAATTTCAGATGCGTATTTTTAGACGCTATCGCCATGACTTGCGCGGTATCTTCGCCAGGCTGCGTATCCATGACATCCAGCGTAAAGGCAATCTCGCTCGCGACCGCTTCAGCCAGGCGGTTGGTGACAGCTTCCCAATGCCAGTTCAGGAAAATAAATGCGACCAGGGCCTGTAGCACCACCACCGGCGTGATGACAATCAACAACGACCGGAAAAACAGCGTGCGGGGCAGAAGGCGGCTGCGGAAGAGCTTCATCGGGGCAACATAACCTGCCCAAGGCTGTGATGAAACTATTAAATTAATCGACTTAGGCTGCGCTGCGCAGCTATTTTATGCTTATGAACGACTATCCATTTCCAGGCCCGGATCCCAAATTTGAGCCGTGTGGCAGGCCTGATGAAATCATTTTCAGGCTCCAAAAAGGCGTGGCACTTGAACCTGGTGAAACTGCGCATTTTCTGGATTGGCTGATTTATGCAGCCCGCGTGCAAATTAATCAATCTATCGATCCCTTGCAGGCAGATTCATCTCCCCCAATTCTTCAGCACCCTCTGACTGGGAAATGTGAATTCTCGCAGGCCGTTATCTCCTATGGGCTGGAAGATTTGGGTATTTCTCATCACTGTTTCAGTGTGGATTTAATTTATGCAGATTTATTCAGGCGCAATGCATCTTTCAAACATGTAGGTGTTGCAATTAATATACGCCCAACAGAGGGTGAGAAAGTTTTTTTGCTTGATCCAACCTTCCGTCAATTTTGCTGGCCCCAACATGTCGGGTATTATGGCAGTGAATGTCCTGGCTCTATTCTGGCCAAAGAGCCTCATGGGCAAGGCTTGATGGATCAGCTTTTATATGATGATGGCTGGTTGGAATTGTCGCCGCCAATGGCGCAACTGTATCTCAAGTCATTCAGCTCGCCATCATGGGCATTTACGCCGCCGATGGATAGGGCACTATCTTATTTCACTTCACCGCCTGCGCATTGCGAAAAACGGGAGTTTCAAAGATGCACGGTCAAGAATTATCCATTATGTAATCCGTAATACATAACCCTGGCCGCGCAGGGTCTGTAGGATGCGCGGCATTTGCGGATCATCGCCCAATTTGCGCCGCAGGCGCACCACCATTACATCAATGCTGCGCGATGCGGTTTGAATGCCCATCAGTTCTGCCAATGCATCACGGTTCATCGGCTGACCTGGTTTGCTCGCCAATGCGCGCAATAATTTATTTTCCATATCCGAAAGTTTAATGGCTGTATTATTTCCATGCAGTTCTCCCATTTCCGGAGACCAGCGATAAGGCCCCAATTGATATTCCGCTTGTTCAACTGGCGCGGCCGCTGCCTGGCGGCGCAAAATGGCACCCAGGCGCAAAACCAGCTCTTCGGGCTCAAACGGCTTGGGCAGATAATCATCCGCGCCGGTGCGTAATCCTGCAATGCGGTCCTTGCTTTCACCGCGTGCGGTTAAAAACAAGATTGGCATGTCAGACATTTCGCGCAAAGATTTGCCCAATGAAAAACCATCTTCACCCGGCATCATCACATCCAGAATGGCCAAATCAAATTGCAGGCGCGCCAGCATCGCGCGCGCGGTGGGTGCATCTTCTGCGGTGGTGATCAGAAAACCATTGCTGGACAAATAATCCCGCAGCAAGTTGCGCAAGCGGTCATCATCATCCACCACCAGAATATGCGGGGCAGGCTTTTCAGCTAAAAGAACACTGGATTTTGTCATCGGCCCTGATAAATTGCAGCCAACAGATAACGAAGGCAAGCGCAATGTTGGACCAACCCTATGATGATCGTGATGGCTGGATTTGGATAGACGGCAAAATGGTGCCGTGGCGCGAGGCGAAAATCCATGTGCTCTCACATGGGCTGAATTATGCTTCTGCGGTCTTTGAAGGCACGCGCGCTTATGGCGGCAAAATTTTCAAATGCGAAGAACATACAGCGCGCCTGTTTTATTCGGCCGAAACATTGCGGATGAAAATCCCCTATTCACAGGATGAAGTGAATGCAGCCACACGTGAGGTTCTGCAAAAAAATAATCTCGGTGATGCTTATATTCGTCCGCTGGTCTGGCGCGGCCCGGAACAGATGGGCATCGCAGGCCTCAAGACCCAGACGCATATTATGATTGCCGCCTGGTTCTGGCCCAGTTATTTCACACCAGAGCAGCATGAGCGCGGCTTGCGCCTCATGATGGCGAATTGGCAGCGCATTTCTGCCAAAGCTGCCCCCATTCATGCCAAGGCTTCGGGCCTTTATGTCACATCGACAATGGCCAAGCAGGAAGCAGATGCATTGGGCTATGATGATGCATTGGTCCTGGACCACCGCGGCCATGTGGCCGAAGCGACGGTGGCCAATATCTTCTTTGTCAAAAACGGCGAATTGCACACCCCCACGCCGGATGCCTTTTTGGACGGCATTACGCGTCAGACCGTGCTGGAGCTTGCGGCCCGCCGGGGGATCAAGGTTCATATCCGCACCATTCTTCCTTCGGAGCTTGGCGATTTTGATGGCTGTTTTCTCACAGGCACAGCCGCAGAAATTGCGCCGGTGGGTGAAATTGCTGAACACCGCTATAAATTAGGGGATTTGGTGCGTGGTTTGATGCAGGATTACGCAGCAGAGGTTCGGAAGTAGCAGAAAAGATTGATTTTTCTTAATTCTGCTTTTGCGCCCTGCGAAAACCATGGTATCCATTAAGAATTGCGAATCAATATGTTTGCTTCAGGGGGAAACATGGCTGCCGAGAGTGCAACTGCAGAAAAATTAGACTTGGATTTGGTATCTCGTAAAGCAGCGCAGACAACAGGCCCTGAAAAATCTCAAACTCCGGCAAAATCGCCCGCGCCACAGGATGATGTGGAAACCAAAATGGAAAAGCTGCAGGAAACCATCA
>DPZW01000165.1 GCA_003536545.1 Rhodospirillaceae bacterium | reverse complement strand
TGTCATTTTAGGCATATATTTTTTCTCCTGCCGCGTTTTACGCAAGCCTTTTCGCCATATCAATATAAATACGGGCAAATTCCTGAAAATCTTTCTCGTTGGAATTCCAGCCACCGCTGATGCGAATGGCGCAGGAAGCGATATTTTTATCTTCACCCATATTGATGAGTGTATGTGACGGGCCCACCTTGCCCGATGAGCAGGCAGAACCCGATGATACCGCAACGCCCGCCAGATCCAGATTCATGAGTTGTGTGGCTGCAGTAACGCCGGGCAATGCGATCATGGAAGTATTGGCTGCGCGTGGTGCGCTATTAAAAATTTTCACCTGCGGCAGCGCGGTGGCGATTTCTTTTTCCATGGCATCGCGCCACTCAGCCAATTCTGTTTGCTTTTCCAGTTGCGCAGAAATATTTTGGATGGCCGCACCAAAACCCATGATGGCGGCCACATTTTCTGTGCCGGCGCGACGGCGTTCTTCCTGTCCGCCGCCCAAAATTAAGGGTTGAATAGATAAACCTTCGCGCAAAATCAATGCCCCCGCGCCCTTTGGCCCGCCGATTTTATGTGCAGAAAATACAATCATATCCGCATTTTTAATGGGCGTAAGATCCAGTTTTCCCAGTGCCTGCACCGCATCGATTAAAATCAATGCATCGTGCTTATGCGCCAGCGCGATGGCATCTGCAACCGGTTGTACCGTACCGGTTTCATTATTCACATATTGCAAAGCGACAACGGCATTTTCTGTTTCGCTGAGCAATTTTTCCAGTGCAGATAAATCAATCATGCCGTTTTTGCCGACCGGGATAATTTTTGCACCCTCTGCATTTGCGCGCACGGCCTCGTGTTCTGTTGCGCCAATGATAAAATTTTTGCGCACTGTGCCGCGCAGGGCAGTTGCAATGCTTTCCGTCGCGCCGGAGGTAAAAATAATTTGCGCAGGTTTAATGCCCAGATAATTCGCGAGAATATTTCGTGCATTCGTGATGCCTTGCCGCGCCACGCGGCCCGCGCCATGCACCGATGAAGCATTTAGTAAATCCAGCCCTGCCACCACCGCCGCGCGAGCAGCAGGCAACAAGGGCGCGGAAGCGTTGTAGTCAAGGTAAATTTCCATCGAAAAAGATAATAACGTTGTTGCAATTGGCAGCGCAACCTGTGTTATAAGCAGTTTCATGAATTCCACCTTTTCAGTGGCTTTGTGCGGCACGCCCCATTATTTGGGGCCAAAGGGTCAGTCTTTTCCCGGGTTCGAGCGTCGTGCGTCCTATCTAACCCTAGAGGTTTTGCATGCCTGAAGTGATTATCCCTGGCCTAGCCGGTCGTATTGAAGCCCGTTATCAGCATAGCAAAGCGCAAAACGCCCCGGTGGCCCTGGTTTGCCATCCGCATCCCCTGCATGGCGGCACGATGAATAACAAAGTCACTTACGCGATGTATCAGTCTTTTGTGAAAATGGGTTTTTCCACACTGCGTTTCAATTACCGCGGCGTGGGCGAGAGCCAGGGCGAATGGGCCGAAGGCGAAGGCGAATTGGCCGATGCATCTTCCGCGCTGGATTTCCTGCAAGCGCATAACCCAACGGCTGGCGGCCTGTGGATTACTGGATTTTCTTTTGGTGCATGGGTTGCCATGCAGCTGCTGATGCGCCGTCCGGAAACGGATCGTTTCGTGGTGGTTGCGCCGCCTGCGAATATGTTCTCTTTCGATTTCCTCGCGCCATGCCCGTGTTCAGGTCTGATTTTGCAGGGCGATGAAGATAAAGTGGTGCCAAAACCATTGGTCGATGACATGGTGTCCAAACTGCGTTTGCAGCGCGGCATCACGATTGATTACCGCGCGATGACGGGTGCGGATCATTTTTTCAAGGATCAGATGCCAACACTGGAGACAACAATCCAGGGCTACATCACTGCCGCATTTAATGAAACGCGCGTTGCGGCGTAATGCCCGGATTTGAATTTCTGCTGCTGGTCAGCATTGTTTTTCTTTCCATGATCAGTCCGGGGCCAGATTTTATTCTGGTCACGCGTAATGCCATCACACAGCCGCGCGCGCAGGCCCTTGCCACTGCTTTTGGTATTGTGATGGGCTGCATGGTGCATGCGACTTATTGTATGCTGGGTCTTGCATTTCTGATCACGCAAAGCATTTTAATTTTCTCCACGATTAAATACCTGGGCGCGGCCTATCTGATTTATATCGGCATGAAATCCCTATTGGCCCCCAGGCCCGTGCAGAAGAATGTGCCCACCCCTGCGCCGGTCATGTCGTCCAACACAGCTTTTGTGCAAGGATTTTTGTGCAATGTGTTGAATCCAAAACTCGCGGTGTTTTTGCTTAGCCTCTTCACGCAATTCATTACCCCTGATGCATCCATGGGACAAAAGGCTATTGTGGCAGGCGTGTTTTTAGTTGAATCCGCAATTTACTGGCCATTGCTGGTGCTGGCCGTCCAAATGCCTGTGATCCGCACCCGCTTGCAAGCGATGCAGGGAGCCATCAATAAAATCTGTGGCGCAGTTTTGATTGCCATGGGTGCGCGCGTGGCCTTGTCCGGCTTTGAGCCGGCCAAGTGACTTGAGCCGCAGCTAAGCTTGGGCTAAACAGAGTTTATGAAAGCCCTGTTCGCCGGCCCGCAACCTGACAGTTTTGCATTTACCAAAGAAAATTTGGCGAAGGCGGATGCAATTATCAAAAAATATCCTGAAGGGCGGCAGCAATCGGCGGTGATGCCATTGCTGCATCTGGCGCAAAAACAAAATGACAATTGGCTGCCGCGTGCGGCGATGGATTATGTGGCGAATATGCTCGGTATGCCCAAGGTGCGCGTTTATGAAGTCGCAACATTTTATACGATGTATAACCTCGCGCCGGTGGGCACCTATCATGTGCAGGTCTGCACGACCACGCCGTGCTGGCTGCGCGGCAGTGATCAGATTGTTGAAGCCTGTGAAAAACATTTGGGCGTGGGTTTGGGCGAAACCACAGCGGACGGCAAATTCACGTTATGCGAAGTGGAATGCCTGGGTGCCTGCGTGAATGCGCCGATGGTGCAAATTGATACGAAAAATTCTTCGGAATATTACGAAGACCTGACGGCAGAGAGCATGACAAAAATTCTAACCGATCTCGCGGCAGGCAAAACGCCCAAGGCAGGCCCGCAATCCGGGCGGCATACGTCTGAACCCGCAGCAGCGAAAAACGCTGCGAATGATGGGTAGTACAAAATAATTCTTGCAACTTGACGGGGGGGGGATGGTAGTGTGACTGAGGTGTTTAGCGGCCCGCCTTTCTTGCCAAGGAGCTGCCATGTTGCGTCGACATCACCTA
>DPZW01000148.1:3375-8066 GCA_003536545.1 Rhodospirillaceae bacterium | reverse complement strand
CTAGAGCTGCGATTGAGGCTTTTGAGGCCAATCAATGTTCGGATGTCCATCCAAATAAAAGTAACAAAATCTCCAAGAAAACAGGGGGTTTTTGATGATCGGGAAACCCTGCCAGGTTGAACGCCGTAGAACCGAACTGGTGGTATATCCCGATTCAGACCCTGTGACCGCTCATGTCATCCCGAGACCTAAACTGACCTGTAAGGAGGTTCCCGAATGTTAAATTTAGACCAGAATTTCTTGGCGAAAAGCCAAAATGTCTTTGTGCAAAAACCTCTCGTTTCTCTGGCGGATGTCAGACAGAAGGTCCAGTCAGACATGAGCCTGGCTCCAACTCAGAAGAGGGATATTATTTCGGCAATGAACCGGGTTGAAGCAGGTTCTGGTCGTCCTCTCGCTGAAATAAAAGCGGGCGCGGCAGAGGCTAGAAAACTGCTGGCTGGTCTAACGCCAGCAGGTCTCAAGGTAAGTGACAAAACATTTTCTAACATCAAATCTTCTTTCGCATTGGCGGTGCGCCTGCATGGCGTAAAAATTGTTCCAGTGACTAAGCGAATACCTGTTGCGCCGGAATGGCAAGCCTTGCTTGACCAAGTTAAAACCATCTATTTGCGCCAAGGGTTATATCGCCTGGCGACCTTCTGCACGGTGATGGCTATTCCCCCGCATAATGTGTCATCAGATACGTTACGCGGCCTTTATAAGGCGCTGGAAGGTGAAGAACTGGTCAAGCAGCCGCGCACCATCTTGAAAATAACGATAACAAGTTGGAACAAGTGCTATCGGGAAATTCCTGGATGGCCAAGATTATTATTATCTTCGCCTTTTAAGACAGCGCCCACGACTATTGCCTTAGATAAATTTCCTGCTGAATTCCAAAAGGAAATTCAAGAATGGGCGCGTGGCCTATTAAAGCCTGATATTCTGGATGAAGCCGCTGTAGACCGTCCCTTAAGCCAAACAACGGTTGAGCATAGAATTTTGCAAATCAGGCAGCTTGCCTCACACCTTGTTAATTCTGGCAGAATAAAAATTGAAGAAATTGCATCCATCGCAGTTCTCCTTAAGCCTGAGTTATTCAAAGAGGGCATGCGCTGCTTTTTGGCGCGCCACGAAGGAAGATCAACCACACGAATTTACAATTTAGCAAATAGCCTGCGCCACATTGCTAAAAACCATTGTGGATTTAGTGAAGACGATTTGGCACTGCTGAAACAAACATGCAAACGCCTTGATCCAGGCGGTCGCCGGCAGATGACGCCAAAGAATCGCCAGCTATTACAGCAATTCGATGCTGCTGAGAATGTCAGCCAGTTGCTTTGCTATCCGGAACAGCAGGCGGCTATGGCAATAAAAGATAAAAATACAAAACGGGCAGCAAAGCGCTTTGAGCGCGCTGTTGTCATGGATTTACTATTGCACTGCGGATTGCGGTCAGGAACTCTGAGGTCGCTGAGAATTACAGATTTTGATTTTAAGGCTGATGCTAGGGAAGAAAGCGTATTCTTATATATTCCAGCGGAAGATACCAAAACAAATCGGCCAATGGAGTTCGAGCTTCCTAAAGATACTGCGCAGCGACTGCAAAAATTTATTCATGACTATCGACCTTTATTGTCAGGTGCAAATAGTCCCTATCTATTTCCGGGGGTGAAGGGGGGATTCCGAAGTAAAAATGCCATGTATGAGTCCATCAAGGGCGGATTGAAGAAAGATGCTAATCTGAACGTGAACCCACACTCATTGAGACACATTATTCCTAAAATTGCTGTTGAGCAGGACCCAAATGCTTATGCAAGTGTTTCCAGGGTTCTTGGCCATACTACCATGGACACGACTATGGCTCACTATATGGGTACTGAAACAAAGGTTGCAGGAAAACATCTGGATCGACTTTTAACAAAGGCCAAAGAGACGGCCCGCCAAAGGACGCAACTTTCGGGAAGAGTTCGGAAAATTAAAGGAGGCCACCATGCGTAAAGGCAGCGATCCTTCACGGCGGTCAATACCATTTAAGGAATGGCCAGATATTGATAAAGAGGCATGGATTGAAGCCACTGCTGATGGCGATATTTTTGATGGCCGCGGCCCGGCGTTTCACTGGGCAGATCGGACGAAAGAGACAAACATTCAACACTATGGCCGCTGGCTTGGCTATTTGGCGTGGCGAGGGCAGCTTAATCCAACTACGGAACCAGGTGCCAGGGTGACGATTGAGGTGGTTGGTTCCTATCATAAATATCTAGAGACAATTGTTGCGCCGCGTACACGGCTGTCCATGCTGGTTGGGTTGAAAGTCGCGATCAAGGCAATGGTGCCGGATGAGGACTGGCGGTGGTTGCAGAATATATGCAACCGGATTCAGCGGAATGCAAAACCGAAGCGTGATAGGCTACATAATATGCCGAGTAGTCTTGATCTGCACATGACGGCGCATCGGGCATTGGAGAATATGCCCTCACAGATAATAGTTATGGCGGATGCTGTTAAGTTCCGCGATGCTCTGATGTTGGCGCTTCTGGTATCCCGTCCGCTGCGAGTTAAGAACTTTACTTATATTACATTGGATAAACATTTAATCAAAATAGATGATACCTGGCATCTGAATTTTTCTGCCCATGAAGTGAAAAATAAACAGCCTCTATCTTTCACTATCCCGGAAGATTTGATCCCATATCTGGAACGTTATCTTAAAGAAGTGCGGCCAATCTTCCGGGATGCAGGGACATCACAAATCTTATGGCTTAACCAGGATGGCGATAAACTGGGTAAGTGTTTTGTCCATTCTCGGATCAAAAAAATAACCAAGCAATTAACTGGAACCGCCATAAATCCACAGCTTTTCAGGCACTCAGCCGCAACCTGGCTGGCTGTGGACTCAAGCAGTGCAGTACAGATGTCGACGCCTTTACTAGGGCATAGGCATCGATCAACTACTGAAAAGTATTATATATTGGCTGGCAATCTTGAGGCCAGTCGTCGACTGAATCAACTTCTAGAGTCTGCTAAACAGAAAGTGATGGAGGAATAATATGCGTGTCGCAATTTATGCTCGCTATTCCAGCGATAATCAGCGTGATGCTTCAATCGAAGATCAAATTCGTATATGCCGCGAACATGCGCGCCATCAGGGCTGGCAAGTTGTCGAAACATTTGCCGACCATGCCATATCGGGTGCTTCGTTTCTGCGGCCGGAATATCAGCGCATGCTTGAGCTGGCGCGTAAGGGCGTGTTCGAAATTGTTCTGGCAGAGGCCATGGACAGGCTTTCACGCGATCAAGAACATATCGCCGCACTTTACAAACAATTAAACTTTGCTGGCGTTCGATTAATAACGCTTTCTGAAGGTGTAATCAGCGAACTGCATGTAGGGCTGAAAGGAACCATGAATGCTTTATTCTTAAAAGACCTCGCGGATAAAACGCGGCGCGGTATGCGTGGCCGGGTTGAAAAGGGAAAATCTGGTGGCGGGTTATGTTATGGCTATGACGTTGTTCGTAAATTTACCTCTGAAGGCGAAGCTATTCGCGGAGATCGCCGCGTTAATACAGAACAAGCGGAAATCGTCACACGGATTTTTAAGGAGTTTGCTGCAGGCCGTTCAGCCCGGGCAATCTCGGCAGATTTGAATAGGGAGAATATACGCGGCCCTAATGGAGGCAGTTGGGGGCAATCGACAATTAACGGCAATAGGATGCGCGGCACCGGTATTCTGAACAATGAACTCTATATCGGGCGGTTGGTTTGGAACCGCTTGCGCTATTTGAAGGACCCTTTAACTGGCAAGCGGATTTCCAGGCCAAATTCTGATAAAGATATTATTATCACTGAAATTCCGGAACTGCAGATTATCGATAATGTATTATGGGATGCGGTTAAATGCCGTCAGGAAGAAATGTCCTACGCCGCTCGCGGGAGTTCATTGCAGTCATCAAAAAGACCAGTACATCTGCTCAGCGGATTAATGAAATGCGGCAGCTGTGGCTCTAATTATATCAAAATCAGCGCGCAACATTTTGGTTGTTCGGCGTCTCGAGACAAAGGCACGGCAATTTGCGCAAATCGCCGCTCAATAAGAGGCAACCAGGTTGAAAGTAGGGTTCTGAATGGATTACGCGACCAGTTAATGGATGCCGATCTATTCGCCGTTTTCATGAAGGAGTTTCAGGCGGAGGTGAACCGTGGTCGCATGGAAAGTAACGCGAACAAAACGACCTATAGAGAAGAACAGGCAAAGATCGAACGCCGCCTTAAAAAACTGCTGGATGTCATGTTGGAGACCAATGCCAACCCTAGAGCGCTGGTGGCGGAAATGACCGCCCTGGAAACCCGTCAGGAAGAGTTAAAAACCATACTGGAGAGCAAAGGGGATGACCTGCCATTACTGCACCCTAATCTTGCAGAGCTATACCAGAGGAAAATTTCCGATCTTTATGTGGCGATGGAAGACCCGGTTAGCAAACATGAGGCCTTTGATCTCATCCGCAGCTTGATTGACGAAATCCGGTTCATCCCGGTGGGTAAGGAATTGAAGATCGAATTGAAAGGCAAACTGGCAGGCATACTCGCTTTATGCCAGGCAGGAAAAAACAAGAGAAATCAGATAGTTGATGCGAATTCGCAAGCATTGCAAATTCAGATGGTTGCGGGGGCCAGATTTGAACTGACGACCTTCAGGTTATGAGCCTGA
>DPZW01000148.1:0-3209 GCA_003536545.1 Rhodospirillaceae bacterium | reverse complement strand
CCTTCAGGTTATGAGCCTGACGAGCTACCGGGCTGCTCCACCCCGCGTTACCAAAATGCATGGCCTTTTAATTTCATTCTCCGGCATCGTATGCCTGTGAAATTATCTTGCTTTATCAGCAAGTAGGGCCAGTCAACCTATATAAATATAGGAGGCGGCACCATGGCCCCCTGGGGGGCGGATTGTCAAGCAGAAAACAAAAAAATACGCATCGGCGTACGATGCGTATTTTCGAGTGTTTTACGTGTTTTTAGGATTAGAACGCGAAATGTCCGCCTAACTTAAAGCGGTAATCCTGTTCCAGTTGGGGGCCGTTGGCGCGTTGGTGCAGCGGCAAACCGACTTCCGCGAGCAATCCGCTGCCGCCGAGTGCAGGCGGATGGAATTTCAATCCCATCACGGCGTCGATGCGTTCGCCGCCGTAAAACTCGCCATGGTTTTCCGGTGACATGCCGCGCATCAGGCTGGCATCCATGCCTTCGATTTCGCCGGTGCTGGTGCCGTCGAGGCGGAACTGCGCGGTAAAATAACTGCTGAGCGGGCGCGCGGCAGACAGCGAGATGCGGTATTCGTTGCCAAGACGGTAACCATTGTCATTTTCGCCGAAACGCAGAACCGCGTTGCCGCCGATGCCGAATGCCCACGACCGATATTGATAATTATAGGCAAGCCCGATCATTGGATCCCAGGTGCCGGAGCCTAATTGCATCATATAGGGCAGGCGCGCACCGGTATTGCTTTTTTCATCGATTGATCCGGTGGGTGCGGAAAGACCAAGCGTCGCATTCAATCCACTGTTCGCGCCTTTCAGCAATTGATAGTCGCCTGATAATTTCAGGTCGCCGATACCATTCGATTTCATCGTGGATGTCATGCCCATGTTATCGATCATGGTCATGTCATTATCACGGTAATCAAGCATGGCCATAAATGCCAGGCGGTGGTTCGGCTGATAGCCCGCGTGGAGCATATGCATGGCCATATTCATTTCCGTCTGCGTCATCATGAAGCCGCGCGCAAAAACTTCCGCGTTGGAAAGATCATTGCTGCCGTCGCGCATGTCTTCCATGTGCATTTTTTCGTAGGTATAGCCGAGCGTCCATTTTTTATCGGTGGATTGATGCGTCATGCCATTGTGCGCATGCGCGGGAAAGGCGGCGCTGCATAGCAATGCAGCGACCGCGAGTGTCGAGATTTTCATTGTATATCCTGTTGGTAAAAGTTGTTGTCAGATTTATGCGGACAACAGTGCAGGCGGCGCGCGTGCCGGTGCGGCAGGATTAAAAATAACAGGGATCAGATCCGCGATTGCTCGGAAAGAAATTAAAAGCGGCGTGAGTGTGAGTTCACTAAAATATTCGCCGCCATATTCCGGCGTGAAATGCAGGCCGGTGGCGAAAACGCAATCGCCGCCGTAGCGCGGCTGTTCATGCGGCGTGGCGGGCTTCAGGTTTTTATCGACCCAGATATTCTGCGCGCCCATGCTGGTACAGATGCGGATCCGCATCAGACCATCCGCCAGCGCGCGCGTATCGGGCATATAACCAAACGGCACGGCGGCTTTCAGCAGCATGGCAAGCGCAAGAAGCGTCCATAAAGCGCGGCTGAAGGGGCTGCGTGTCATGCGGCTGTTTTTAAACTGAAATCAGAGATTGCCAATACGTTGCGTAAAAATATTCCGCAGCGTTTCCGTATCGGGCTGCGCCGTGAAAGGAATATGGCCCAGCACGCGCGCGCCGGAAGATTCCGTGATGGTCTGGATGTTGTCCGGATTGTCAGCGCCGCTGAATAAAATGCCGTGTAGCGGCAGCCCGCGCTCGCGGATTGCGGCGAGCGACAATAATGTATGATTGATCGTGCCAAGCCCCGTGCGCGCCACCAGAATAATCGGTGCAGGCGCGGTGGTTTGCATGCGCACGAATAAATCGATCTGCAGCAGGTTGCGCGTGACGGGCACCATCAGGCCACCGGCGCCTTCGATCAGCAAAGAGTCCTGCGCTGTATGCTGTGCGTAATCAGACAGAATTTTTTCGGGATCAATTTGAACATTTTCAAGTTCAGCCGCGCGGTGCGGCGACAGCGGTTGCTCGAACTGATAAGTTTCAGGGAAGAAATTCGTATCAGGCAGCTGCGTGATATTCTGAACCCATTCGCGGTCTGTCATGCCGGTTTTAGGATCGCGCCCGGATTGCAGCGGTTTCCAGTAATGGCCGCCAGTGCCCAGCAACAGGCAGGCCGCGGCCAGGGTTTTGCCCGCGTCTGTATCGGTGCCGGTGATGATAAATTGTCGCATATCCAATATTTACAGTTTTATGACAGTAAAACCAATAGATGACAGCAATCCCGTACCTGTGGCATAATGATTTTTGATTTGCAGGAGATGGCGATGAAAATAAATAGCTTGGCAAATAGGCAGGGCTTTACGCTGATCGAGATTGCGATTGTTCTAACAATCGCCGGTTTGGTGGTTTCCGGAATCTGGATGATTATGTCGACTGTTGCGCAAAATGCAAAAGAGTCCCGCTTAGTCGGGCAGGTCAGTGAAACGATGGGTAATGCTCGCCGCATCTTTAGTCAGGCAGCAGAATTGCCAAATGTGAGTGGTACGGGCCCTTTTACGACTGCCTCCATCGCTGCAGGTGTTTTCCCTCCGGATATGGTGCGTGATTCAACAACCGCCATTCATGCTTTGGGCAGCAATACTTACTTGTCCTATGCGGTTTCCAATACCCCGGTGTTCAATTTGACCTTGGCAGGCTTGCAGCCGGATAACTGTACAAAAGTGGTTACGAAAATTGTGGGATCGGCAGCTGTGCGTCAGCAATACGGCATCACCGGTCTCATTATCGGCGGCAGTAGAAACGTTACCATTGGTGATCTGGATGTGCCGGTTTCAAATCTGGTGGCGGCTTGTAGCCCGGCGCGAAGAGCCCCCACAGGATTCAACGTGACATTCCAGTTTACCATCCTGTAATTTGCTTTTAGTCAGATCCTGCGCTATTGAGGGCGCATGCAGGAAGTCTTTGAGAAATTCTGGCAATGGATTGCGCCGCTGGCAAGGCCGATGGCCGAGCGGTTTGAATTTGTCTGGAACCAGGGCATTGCGGGCCATAACGTACAAAATATTTTAATCGTTTTAGGGATTGTCATTTTGACATTATTCATCCGTGGGCCAATTGCCTGGTTCTTGATGACATGGCTGAAAAATT
>DPZW01000091.1:3205-5260 GCA_003536545.1 Rhodospirillaceae bacterium | reverse complement strand
TGCGAATGCCAAAAAAGTGGCGGATGCCGCGCAGGCATGGGTACGCGTGAATAACAGCCGCACATTTACCGATACCAACTGGACGGATGGCACCGCAACCGATCTGATCAGCGGCAGCAATATGTATCTGGATGCGCTGCCTAAACTCACTGAAAATACCAATGGGCTGGATTCTTTGCTGGCGATAACAGATACTAATTTTAAAGCCATGCCGATTGCCAGCGTGTCAATTACCCCTACGGACACCGAGGGAACGAATTTTAACTGCCTGATGGCGGTGGTGACCTCCACCGCATTATGCAAATCAATCGCACGCTTATCACGCGGGGACAGTGCCAATCCCAGATTCCGGAATGTCAGCGGATCAACCCTGGGTGATTTTTCTACGCCCATGAGCAGCTCCAGATTTGACTGTGTGGTCAATGACGCCAATAACAACTCAACGTTAGATAGTGGCGAATCGATGTTCTTTATTTACAAAGTATTTTAACGTAAGTTGGATCCATGACCGAAGCAGCCCCAGAAACTGCCGCTGCCCCAGCAGGCGGCGAAGAACCCTCTATCGAGGAGATTCTGGCGTCTATTCGCAAGATTATCTCTGATGAACCGCCCCCCGAAGGTGAAGCTTTGAATATTGGCGCGCAACTCGCGGCAGCGACGGCACAGGCCGAAGGCAGCGAAATCCCGGATATGCCCCTGCCGCCAGCGACTGAAGCTGGGGCAAGCCCGCCTGAAAAAACTTCTTCCGCGATGGCATCTACTGCCCCGGAAACCGCGCCCCCCGCTTTAGAAGAAACCCCTGATGAGATATTAGATCTCAGTGCTTTTGCCGAGGACCCCGATATGGCCAAAAAAACCAAAAATACCGCCCCTGAAGCTGCCGCGCCGGCAGGAGACGAAAATTTAGCTTTTGACCTTGGGCTGGAAGATAGTACTAATAATGACAGCATGAGCAGCGAAACAAAAATCGAAGATATCATGGCCGCCTCGACATTTGCGCCCACCCCTGATGCCCCTGAAGCTTCGGTTGCCGATAGTCTGGTCTCTGATACCAGCGCATCGGTTGCCACTGCAGCCATGGCCAAATTGGCGCAGGCTGCTGATCCCGTGCATACCGACACCCAATTATGGGTTGGCGCGCGCACGATTGAACAGGTGGTGGAAGACCTGATGCGCCCGATGCTGAAGACCTGGCTAGATCAAAACCTCCCGCGCCTGGTGGAACGCCTGGTCGAAAAAGAACTCGCCCGCATGGCGCGCCGCGCAACAGAATAACATCACCTATTGAGTTTTCCCGCGCTCCCCCGCTATGGTGGGTGAATGACTGTTGAATTACCAAAGACTTATGAGCCAAAGGCGGCTGAGGCACGCCATTATCCGCGCTGGGAAAATGCCAAGACCCATATCGCCGATCCGGATGCAAAGGGTGAGCCCTATGCGATCATGATCCCGCCACCCAATGTGACGGGCTCACTCCACATGGGGCATGCGTTGAACATGACCTTGCAGGATATCCTTTCGCGCACGGCGCGCATGCAGGGCAAAAACGTATTGTGGCTGCCCGGCACAGATCACGCGGGCATCGCCACGCAAATGGTGGTGGAACGCCAGCTGGCGGAAAAAGGCGAGGATCGCCGCACGCTTGGCCGGGCGGAATTTCTGAACCGTGTCTGGAAATGGAAAGAAGAATCCGGCTCGACGATTTCCGGTCAATTGCGCCGCCTGGGCGCATTGCCGGACTGGTCACGTGAACGTTTCACGATGGATGGAGGTTTGTCCAAGGCCGTGCGCCACGTGTTTGTGAAATTGTATAAGGATGGCTTGATTTACCGCGATAAACGCCTCGTCAATTGGGACCCCAAATTCCAATCTTCGATTTCCGATCTGGAAGTTGTGCAAAAAGAGACCAAAGGCAAATTATATCACATCCGTTATCCTCTCGCGGATGGCAGTGGCCAGATCATCGTTGCAACCACACGCCCTGAAACCATGCTGGGCGACGTGGCGGTGATGGTCCACCCCGAAGACGAGCGCTACGCCCACCTGATTGGCAAG
>DPZW01000091.1:2932-3094 GCA_003536545.1 Rhodospirillaceae bacterium | reverse complement strand
TGAAACCATGCTGGGCGACGTCGCCGTTGCCGTGCATCCTGAAGACGAACGTTATACTGGCTTGATTAGCAAGAAACTGAAACTGCCGATCACGAACCGCGAAATCCCGATTATCGCAGACGATTACGTAAAGCCCGAATTCGGCACCGGTGCGGTAAAAAT
>DPZW01000091.1:2399-2752 GCA_003536545.1 Rhodospirillaceae bacterium | reverse complement strand
GGTGCGGTAAAAATCACGCCCGCGCATGACTTTAACGACTACGACATGGGCAAGCGTCATAATTTACCCTTCATCAATATTCTTAAAAAAGATGGCAGAATTATTGACTCTTCATTTGATGATTTCACATTCACAAAAAATAAATTCTCAACAGAAAACTCAAAAGTTCGATTAGCAGATGAACCTGCATATGGAAAACCAGTTATTGATGATATTCCGGAAATATATCATGGGTTAGATCGTTTTGTTGCGCGTGAAAAAATCATTGCGCAACTGGAAGCAGAAGAACTGCTGGAAAAAATTGAAGAACATCCGCATACCGTGCCGCATGGCGACCGCTCCGGCGTGCCGAT
>DPZW01000091.1:2007-2221 GCA_003536545.1 Rhodospirillaceae bacterium | reverse complement strand
TGGCGACCGCTCCGGCGTGCCGATTGAACCTTTCCTCACCGATCAATGGTTTGTGAAGGCAGATGTTCTGGCGAAACCTGCACTGGAAGCAGTTGAAACCGGTAAAACAAAATTCGTGCCCAAGAACTGGGAAAACACTTATTTCGAATGGATGCGGAATATCCAGCCATGGTGCATTTCGCGCCAGCTTTGGTGGGGCCACCAGATCCCGGCA
>DPZW01000091.1:0-1696 GCA_003536545.1 Rhodospirillaceae bacterium | reverse complement strand
GATGAAGATGTTCTGGATACCTGGTTTTCATCCGCGCTCTGGCCTTTCTCAACACTTGGCTGGCCGGACAAAACACCTGACTTAGAAAAATTCTATCCCGGCGCGGTGCTTGTAACCGGTTTTGACATCATCTTCTTCTGGGTCGCGCGGATGATGATGATGGGCATTTACTGTATGGGCGAAGTGCCGTTCAAGGATGTCTATATCCATGCGTTGGTACGCGATGCCACCGGCGCGAAAATGTCCAAATCCAAAGGCAATGTGATTGACCCATTATCACTGGTCGGTGATTACGGCGCGGATGCTTTGCGCATGACATTAACGGCGATGGCCGCACAGGGCCGCGACATCAAATTATCTGAACAGCGCGTAGAAGGTTACCGGAATTTCGCCACCAAATTATGGAATGCCGCGCGTTTCACGCAAATGAACGGTTGTAAATATGATGCATCATTTGATCCTGCATCCGTGCGCGAGCCGATCAACCAATGGATCATCGACAGCATCCAGCGCACGGCAGAAACTGTCACCACCGCTATTGGTGAATATAAATTCAACGAAGCTGCGGAGGCACTTTATCAGTTTATCTGGGGCCAGTATTGTGACTGGTATGTGGAACTCTCCAAACCACTGTTGCAAACCGAAGATCATCCAGCACAAGCCGAAACGCGCAAAACGATGATGTGGATCTTGGCGCAGGCATTGCATTTGCTACACCCCATCATGCCCTATATCACCGAAGAATTATGGCAGCAGCTGTTTGATAAAAATTCCATGCTGGCGCAGCGTGAATGGCCTGTGTTAGCCAAATCTCTACAAAACAATGCCGCACGTGATAAAATTGAAAATATTATTTCCGTCATCAGCTCTATCCGCGCTACGCGCATGGCCCTCAATGTTCCCGCCTCTGCCCAGATTGATGCGCGGGTGACAGGTGCGAGTGCAGCTGCGCAAGCTGAATTAAAGGATGCGCTGCCAATGATCAAACGCATGGCACGCGTTTCTGATATGACATTTGACACTGCGCCGCCCCAACATGGCGAAGCACAAATTCCACTTGGCAGCGGCATATTGCTCTTGCCGCTCGAAGGACTGATTGATTTTGCCGCAGAATCCGCGCGCCTTTCCAAACAGGCCGAGCGGCTGCAAAAAGAAATTGCCGGACTGGAATCGCGATTGAATAACAAGGAATTTGTTGCAGGCGCACCCGAAGAAATTATAGATGAGCAGCGTGAAAAACTGGCAGCCGCACAGGACAATCACGAAAAGCTACAAAACGCCTTGCAGCAAATCAGTAAACCCTGATTATTCAGCTTCTTCTTCGGCGTTGATGGCAAAGCGCACGGTCTGTTGCTCAACCAAGGTCGTCAGCTGCCCGAACTTCCCTTCGCGGATGAGCGCACGTACCGGATCCCCCAGACTTTTCCCGGCGATCAATGCGCGTACATAAAGGGTTCTATCCAGCGTCAAATGCAGTGTGCCCAGATAACCATCCGCCAACAGCACGTTCCCTGAAACCGATGATGTACGCTGAGATGCCATGGATGCCATGACCTCAATTGCTTCTTCAATTTTGGACGAGTGAATGGTGGCGATGACTAAATGACCGCGAATACAGGCACGAAGAGCTTCCAGTGCGGCACCGGGGTCACGGATTTCACCGACAAAAATATAACGCGCCGCGTAACGAAATGCG
>DPZW01000125.1 GCA_003536545.1 Rhodospirillaceae bacterium | reverse complement strand
ACCAGCTATATTTACGAATAGCTCGAGCGGCTTTTTCAAGGAAAAGTGCAGCTTTTCACCTTCCAACTCCAAGTTCGAAAACAGAAAACCGATAATCTGGCGTTTTTCATCTATATTCGAACGGCTGAATAATTCCGGCGTCTTGGAAACCAGCAAAAGCAAGGTACTCAGCGCAATTTTGAAGTCCCGATTGCCAAGGTGATGCTGTTGAAGCTGATCGTTAATTTCAAACTGTCGTGAGGTCATCTCATCCCGTTTTTTGGCATAGATGTCCTGTGTAATACTACCGTCAATCAGAAGGTCGGTTAGGCGGTTTAATCTAACATCCAGGTCTTTGCTTTCATGGACAAGGCTATCAATGGCGACACCATGATAATCCGCTTCCAGCTCATGGTTTTTACGCAAGCTGTCCATAACCACTTCCAAAATATCCGGTGGGACGTAAAGGGAATTAAAAACCGTTTCCAACTGTGCCAGAACAATTTCCTCTTTTATGAACATTTTCTTTTCAGGGTTCACCGGGTCACGGGTAATTAAATAGACATGCTTCCCTTTCTTAATATCGGGCGTCACTCTACGGCCAGACACTTTGCATTTTACCATTCCGCGCAAGACAAATTCTGTTTTTGTTTCTTTTACGGCTTGATGTTGGCCATTACCCAGGCGGACTTCCTGGCAGCGCTCGAACAATGCTTTATCAATCAATGTGGAATAATGGTGCGGATATAGCTGCCCTTTAATTTGCATAACGCCGTAATAAAACGGGTTCTGAATTAAGCGATGCAAGGTCTGAACGCTGACCGGCTTGCCATTTTGTGTCCACAATCCCCATTTTTTTGTAGCCCTGCAAATTTCTGAAAGAGAATAAACGCCTGTCGAATAATCATTAAAGATACGCTTAACTAAAAAAGCGCGTTCGCTGTCAAGAACGACTGTGCTGCGGCCATCTTCATCCTTGGTGTTCTTGTAGCCCAGCGGAGCCATTGCTATCCACTCACCCTTATGCAGCTTTTGCTTAATGCTGCGCTTCACATTGTCACGCAGGCAGTCTGTATATGCTTGCGCCATAACAACACCCATATTCCACATCATATTCTGTGAACTGTTTGCATCCTTGGTCAGGATGTTATTTTCCTTAACGAAGTGCAGTTCTACGGCATCGCGCTTTATCAGTTCATCCAAAAGGGGCTTTTCTTTGAAGCTACGCTGCAAACGGTCAACCGTGTCCACAATCAGCGCAATACGTTTCTTTTGCGATTTTATAAAAGCGATCATCTGGTCAAATTCAGGGCGCTCACGCTTATTGGAAGACTCTACTACCTTAAATGTTTTGATAATAATGAAGCCTTTACTGGCAGCGTAGGTTTCAAGATTTCGAATTTGGGCATCCAGGGAGTGCCCTTCTTCCTGTTCTTTTGTCGAAACACGAGCGAGAATTACAGCTTCAAAGGTCATCACAACAGTCCTTCCACAACAATGTCTTGCTTTGCCAAGGGAATAAACTCGGTCAATTCACTTTTTATTGCATTCAGCGTCTGAAAGCGAGGGCATAATTTTTGAGCCTGTAAAGCCTTGGCTTCTTTCTTTAACTTCGCCCATGCAGAATCACTTAATCGCAACATCTGACGCGCTGGACGCATCCCCATATTTTGACAAGCTGTGATGTAAGCCATTAAAGTCATAACCTTTGTAGGGCGCATCCTTGGGAACTGGGCGCGAATAGCACAAATTAACTTTTCCGTGTTCTCAGTGCTGATATTCAGCATAAAAAGCCCCTGCGTGATCGTTTCCCAGTAATGCAGTAAAACTGACCGGGCTATATCAAGGTTAAATAACTCGACCAGCGTCTTTCCTGATTTGATTCTCAGGGTGTTCAGCAAACTGGTCAGCTTCCGAGATGTGAGGCGAACTTCAAACCGCAGCACTTCGGGTTTTTCTTTATGCTTACTGAAAAGATTAAGCTGCCCATCATAATCCTGTTCTGCACCGCGCTTTTCACCATATTTAGCGGCCTGTTCTAAGTCTTTTACTTTATCGTAAAGGGCAACTTCATAATTCGAAGCATGATACTTGACCATCTGACCGGCATTGCGGAAATCGGTCTGCGTTAAATCCAGCTTCTGACTTAAATCCAATTTTTCTAACGCCTGAATTATTAGGAAGCATGGGGTCGTGCGTTCGAGCAAAATGTTCTTGGAATAGTGGACAGCGCTGACTTTTGCATGTTCGAGATACTCACGCTTTGTTTCAATGCCCATATCGCCCAGAGTCGCCATCAGTTTACCCAGTAAAGCTGGCAAGTCTGTGCTGCCACCGATTTCCTCAAAATTATTACCAAACAAAAGTTTTGGAGCAGAAAATTCTATTTTAAGAGTGATAGATTCCGCATAGGCAACGGGCCGCCTATAAACAGTTAGGCGCGGTTTATATCCTAACCTTTTTTCCGTTTTGCTTGGGTTATAAACAAACTTCAATACCTCTCTATGGCCAGCATAACCTTGCCGGAGATTATGCGCCGGTGGGTTGAACCGCTCGGGATGAACAATGCGGAACTGATGCTCAGGCAGTGTCAGCACAATCGTATCCAGCATCACTGTCCAGCCTGTTCATCACATCTTTCAATTTGGCCATAATGGCCTGCTCAATAGCTTCCCCAGCCTTCCGGTTAATCGGGTGAAATATATTAAAATTCTGACTGCCAGATTTTCTGGTTGGATAAAGCAAACGGTATCCTGAACCATCCAGCTTGCGGTGTATTGCAATACCGCCGAGATAAATGGCTTCATCAAATACCAAGGTCGCAAATCCAATCAGTCCATTGCACGGCTTAATCAGAGAAATCGTGATTTCACTAACGCGCATGGCTGACCTCAGGGGTTTTAGCCAAGGCATCTGCCGACACAATTTTTTCCCGGTTATTGATTTTGATTAGCGTTGCCAGAAATCCTGATAAATTTTGTTCAGCCTCTAGGGCAAATTCCGGTGTTATCGGTGCTGCCGGACTATAGCTTTCTAGCTTATGCTGCAACTTGCGAGCCGCTGTAGAATTTGCTGGTGCTGATTTGTTCAATTCTTAACAACCTGTTCAGGTCATAATAAGAATCCGCTACCGCCGATGCGAGGAAATGAGGGTCAGGAAATTTGCCTAATAAGTCAGAAATACCGTCAGTAATTAAGTCAGAAATTATCGGCCAGGATTTTCTGACTTTTTTACAGCTTTGAATTTCTTATAGATTGGGCTGATTTTTTCTAAAATTGTGCTGCGGCCAGGCGACGAACCCCAATGTTTCACACACCAATCTTGCATTTCGGATATAAAGGCTTCCTGCTTATCGGGCAGACCGCCAGCCATCAGCCGGTCCATTACCGCAACATAAAACCCATCCCAATTTTTGGACGGCCTCCCTCGCTTGCTTTGAGCAACAACCCTCTCTGCCTCCTCATCGTCCAGCAGGTATTGTCCAGCGATCATGTGGACAGACTTTGCTTCTTCGGCTGGCGGTGGCGGAAATAATGATAACAACTGTTCAGTTTTGACGCAGATATGGCAGTAATGGCCTTTGGCATTGTCAGAAGCGGACTGCTCCCAGTCAATTTTATCTAATTTCCAATAATCGGCAAGAATTTCAGTGTGTTCAAAATCAGTATAATGACTTTCTTCATCACCGGCAGGAATAAGCCTGCCAGTTGCCTTCAACTTTCCCTCTCGCAAAGCTACGAAGATTTTAGATTCAATTAGCTCGATATACTCTTCGTATTTTTCTTGCCACTCTTGTTGCTTTTTGCGCCTTTCCCAAGCAATGGGAATCTGAGTTTTTAATTTTTGCTTTTGCTCTTCATTCTCACTGCTGGCATGCATCATTTCTAAAAATTCTGGTTCGTAATTATCTTCTTCCGTTAATGAGTCCCATTCGGGATTCGTAGGCAGTCCCACTCGGATGCACTCTTCACTGGATATGTATCCTAAATAATCATCGGGATAAGATGGGGCGTATTCTTCTTGGCTGTCATTATCAAAACGCACATCTACATGGTCGGGGATAATTTCCGAAGTAGGAAAGCGATAAAAGGCCACCCACAAAATGGCCTCTTTAAGAAAGCACTCCTCGGCAATCCAATAGGGTTTTAACACTAGCTTCAAGGGCCACATCCTTCATAAAACGTAGTAATTGTTAGAAAGTGGCCGCAAAAGTCAATTTAGTTTAATGAACCTCACAGCTTGCTTCCCAAAAAAAAATCCCTTATATGTGGGACTCATGAAAAAATTGGCCCTTAGCCTTTTGGTGCTATTGATGCTCACCCCCGGCTTGGTGTGTGCGATGCCGCTCTGTGCGCCGGAAACCAAGGTGGTCAAGGAAGCGGCTATGCCTTGCCCTGAGAACCAAGGCCACAGCAGCAAAAAAAATAGCAATGAATTAATGCTCTTTCAGGACTGCACAAAGTCTGACTTCAAAGCAGCAGACTACGATTTCTCCATTAAGAAATCTGACCAATTGACCAAAGTTTCTTTCGATGCGGTTCAGAGCAACCAGATTTCCGGTTTTCAGCTTGCCGCTGCAAAAACCATTCGCGGGCCGCCACCGGATTGGCCCCACCACGCACAGCCACCGATACTTTTAACAACTTCCCGCATCCGTCAGTAGCGCCCCTTTCTGTATAAGAAAGAGGCTGCCTATGTATTCATAGTCACCTCATCCTCGCTGTTAATTTCGGAGTATGAGATGAAAAAATTATTATTATTTACCGTCCTGTTAACGGGTTTGGCCAATACGGCATTTGCCAAAACGGTTGAATATAACCTGTTTATCAATCGTGAACCTGTAACGATCACAGGCCAAACTGCCAACAAGATTACAGTAAACGGCACCATTCCCGGCCCAACGCTGCGTTTTGAAGAAGGCGATGAAGCCGTTATCCATGTCACAAACCGGATGCAGGAGGAAACATCGGTTCATTGGCATGGCTTGCTTCTACCAGGAGAGATGGACGGCGTTCCCGGCTTTAATAAATTCCCAGGCATCATGCCTGGCAAAACTTTCACCTATCGTTTTGAAATCCGGCAAAGCGGCACTTACTGGTATCACGCCCATAGTGCGGCACAGGAACAGGATGGCCACTACGGCTCAATCGTCATTTTGCCACAGGACGGCGAAGCAGCACGGGCAGACAAAGATTATGTGGTCCTGATTTCCGACTTTAAGGATGACGAGTCAGGAAATGACATTATGTCCAATTTGAAAAAGTCCGCCGACTATTATCAATATGCCCGCCGGACCATCGGTGATTTCTTTGCGGATGCAAGCGAACAAGGTTTTAGCGCCGCGTGGGAAAATGCCAAGATGTGGGGTGAAATGCGGATGCGGCCAACGGATTTAGCGGATGTATCTGGTTATACTTTTCTTACCAATGGCAAAGCACCTGAACAAAACTGGACGGGATTATTTCAGCCAGGTGAGCGTGTGCGCCTGCGTTTCATTAATGCCTCGGCCATGTCATTTTTTGATGTCAGAATACCCGGCCTAAAAATGACGGTGGTATCTGCCGATGGCCAAAATGTAGAACCCGTTGAAGTGGACGAGTTTCGCTTTGGCGCGGCAGAAACTTATGATGTGATCGTCAGGCCGCAAGAGAATAAAGCCTATACCATCGCAGCGGAATCTATTGACCGTACGGGCTTTGCAGTCGGGACATTGGCACCCCGTGAAGGCATGAGAGGTGAAATTCCTGCGCACCGTCCGCGCGCCCTGCTCACCATGGCTGATATGAGTATGAACCATGAGGGCCACGATATGAGTGCGATGAATGAAAGTCCTGCGGCAGAGCATTCTATGCACAACATGGGTGATATGTCAGGCATGAACCATGCTGCCATGGGGCATCAAATGCCTGCCGGAGACAGCAAGAAAAAAGATTATGAAACTGGAACCGAAGACAGCGGCTGGGCTGATGCGGGTACGCCATCAGGTGACCGAGCGTTGAAATATAAAGACTTGCGCTACTTCGGAACTCAAAAAGATATTCGTCAGCCGGGACGCGAAATCACTGTCCGGTTAGGCGGCAACATGGAGCGTTTTATCTGGACGATTAACGGTAAGAAGTTCAGCGATGCCGGGCCTATCCATTTGAACTACGGCGAGCGTGTCCGGCTGAATTTCATCAATGATACGATGATGGCGCATCCGATGCATTTGCACGGCATGTTCGTGCAATTGGAAAACGGGCAGCCTGCCGAAAAACTACCCAATAAACATACGGTGGTTGTCGCGCCTGGTGATACATATTCCGTACTGCTGACCGCTGATGAGGCTGGTGAATGGGCATTTCACTGCCATCTGCTTTACCACATGATGGCCGGGATGATGAATAAAGTGATTGTGGCCAAACTCGATGCTTCGCAAATGCCCGAGAACCATCAAATGCCTATGGACCATTCGAACATGAATCACGAGATGAAGCAGCCAAAGCCAAAAGCTGCTGCAAAGCCGGATGACATGAAAAATATGCAGCAGATGGACCACTCTAAAATGAACCACGACATGGGTATGCCGGAAGTGAAGCGTCAGCCGGAAAAGCCAAAATCTTTGCCAACCCCTAATCAGAACCACGGAGAACACAATGCGCATTAATCAAATTTTACTCTCTATGATGGCACTCGCCCTTTTCGCGGTGCCAGCCTTCGCCAAAGACATGGATGCCAAGCATGATGAACAGTCTATGTCTGAGCAGGAAATGCAGCATGACATGTCAGATATGGACCATTCCCAAATGGGCCATGATATGGACAGCGCCGAACATGAAAAAATGATGCAGGACAGAGATAAGCACAAAGATAAATCCAAAACGAAATCAAGCCAGCCTGAACATTCAGGCGAACACGAGGATAATCATGCGCATTAAATTATTAGGAGCCTTACTTGCCCTGGCTATCGTGCCAGGTCCGGTGCTGGCAGCAGCAGAAGGCCACCAGCAAGAGCATGGCGGTCAGATTTTTCATGCCTTCCGGTTGGAAGCCGACAGCGGTATTGGCAATAACGATAGCGTTAGCAGCTGGGATTTTGACGGCTGGATAGGCACGGATGAGAATAAGCTATGGCTTAAAAGCGAAGGTGAGCGAGTTAGCAATGAAACGGAACAGGCCGAGTTTTGGGCGCTTTACAGCCGCAACATTGACACTTTCTGGGATGCGCAAATTGGATTGCGCCACGACATAGAACCTAATCATTTAACCTATCTGGCGGCAGGATTTGAAGGGCTGGCACCATATTTCTTTGAGACGGAGGCGCATCTCTTTTTAAGCGAGGATGGTGATGTCACTTTACGGCTGCGCCAAGAAAATGATTTTCTGCTGACACAGCGGTTAATTTTGCAGCCCTACGCAGAAATTAATTTTTCCGCTCAGCATGTGCCCGAACAGGATTTAGGCGCGGGAATAAATGCAGCCGAAATCGGGCTGCAAACGCGCTATGAAATTACGCGCGTTTTCGTGCCTTACTTGGACATCCGGTACGAGCGCAAACTCGGAGAAACCTCCGCCATCGCACAAAGCGAAGGTGAAGAAAACGATGCCTTCATTGCCGCGCTTGGCCTGCGGCTCTTATTTTAACGGAGGATAAAATGATCGAGATTATTCCTAACTTCCATCCCATTTTCGTGCATTTTACGATTGCGCTTTTTACAACATCTTTTCTGCTTTTCCTGGCGGGAAGTTCTCTCCACAGTCACCAATGGTCAGAAACAATGCTTAAAGCCGCCCATGTCAATTTATGGATCGGCGCAATTTTTACTATCTTTACGCTGCTCGCAGGATGGGATGCTTATAATACGGTCAGCCATGATGGCCCGTCCCATGCCGCAATGACGGACCATCGCAATTGGGCGCTTGTCACTGCGGCTGTGTGGGCAATCTTGGCGTTTTGGTCGTTAAAATATCACCGCAAAATAGCGCGCGTGAGTATTCCTTTTTTGGCGCTCTTATTTGTCGCCTGGGGCTTATTGATGACCACTGGATATAAAGGCGGCGAAATCGTTTACCGTTACGGTTTGGGCGTAATGGCCATGCCGTTGGTTGTTGAGGACGGGAGTCATGGCAGCCATCCTCATGATGGGATGGAGGAACCCATACAACATCCAATGCCAGACAGCGTTGCAGAGGAGGAAGCCAAAAGTGACAAGCAAACGCCGGAGGGCGCCATGCCAACCGACAATAACGAAAACGCGAAAGGAGGTCCCAGCCATCACGATTCTGTATCACATGAACATTAAAATTAACCAATCAACTAACCAAGGAGAGAACCATGAAGAGAATACTGATGATGAGCGCAATCGCTTTGACTTTAGGCGCCTGTGCAACTATGCCCATGCAGGGCGACATGAAGATGGACTGCTGCAAGAAAATGGCGGACGGCGAAATGTGCAAAATGGACGGCCAGCCTTGCAAAATGGATTGCTGTAAAAATATGCATAACGCAATGATGCAAGGTGGCATGTCAGATGACGGCATGATGATGAAGGACGGCATGAAGTGTGATATGGAATGCTGTAAGAAAATGCAAACCAGCGCGGTAAAAACAACCACAAAGACTGTGGTTAAAAAGCCAGTGGCAGCGCCAAAACCTGCACCCGCCAAAGAAGAAGACCACAAAGCCCATCATTAACAACGGAGACTGATTATGCAACACCATTCGGCACATGAAGATCATTCACACCACGGGGATAACTGCCCGCATAAACAGGCGCAGCAGAAACCTGTAAACCAAAATCTTCCTGCCGATGGTGCAAGCATCATTTACACTTGTCCCATGCACCCTCAAATCAGGCAGAACAAGCCTGGCAACTGCCCGATTTGCGGCATGGCATTGGAACCGGAAACCATTTCAGCCGAAGATGAAACTGACCATGAACTAAATGATATGACGCGACGCTTTTGGGTGTCGGCTGTTCTTTCCGCACCATTGGCGATGATGGTGATGGGCACACATTTTATTCCAGGCTTGCCGCATGGCTGGCTGGAATTGCCATGGGCGCGCTGGTTGCAAATGGCTTTGGCAACGCCGGTGGTATTATGGGGCGGCTGGCCGTTCTTTGTGCGCGCTTATGATTCCATCAAGCATCGCAGCCTGAATATGTTCACGCTCATCGCGCTCGGTGTCGGCGTGGCTTATTTCTATAGTTTGATTGTGATGTTGTTACCTGAATCGGGTTTGCGGCTTGATTTGTATTTTGAAGCGGCAGCAGTTATTACCGCTTTGGTCTTATTGGGGCAAGTTCTGGAGCTTAAAGCGCGGGCGCAGGCCAGAAATGCCATGCGCGCCCTGCTGGATTTAGCACCTAAAATGGCGCGCATTATCCGCGCCGATAGCAGCGAAGCCGATATTCTCATTAGCGAAGTACAGCATGGTGATTTGCTGCGCGTTCGCCCTGGCGAAAAAGTGCCAGTGGATGGCGTTGTTGTGGAAGGTAAAAGCAGCGTTGACCAATCCATGCTGACGGGCGAGTCTCTACCGGTTGAAAAAAATCCGGGTGATAAAGTTACGGGCGCAACCTTAAACGGCACCGGCGGCTTTACGATGCGCGCTGAGCGCGTCGGCAGCGAGACCATGCTGGCACAAATTGTTGAAATGGTCTCCAAAGCGCAGCGCACGCGCGCGCCCATCCAGCGACTGGCAGATGAGGTTTCCGGTTATTTCGTGCCGGTGGTGATTGCGATTGCGGTTTTGACGGCCGCGGCATGGTGGTTATGGGGACCGGAACCAAAACTGGCTTATGCCATCGTCAATGCAGTCGCCGTGCTGATTATCGCCTGTCCCTGTGCTTTGGGCTTGGCAACACCGATGTCGATTATTGCCGGTACCGGGCGCGGTGCGCGGGAAGGTGTTTTGATTAAGAACGCCGAAGCCCTGGAAATGATGGAAAGAATAGACACGCTGATTATTGATAAAACCGGCACGCTGACCGAAGGCAAACCGAAATTAATGGAGATTCTTCCAGCCGCTGGATTTGAATCGGATGAAGTTTTGAAATTAATTGCCAGTCTGGAAAAAGCCAGTGAACATCCTTTGGCCGCCGCGATCGTCAAAGGCGCGCAAGAAAAAAACATTACACTTTCCACTGTCATTGATTTTGCTTCCGTGACTGGTAAAGGCGTCATGGGCACCATTGATGGCCGGAAAGTTGCGCTGGGGAATGCAGCCTTGCTGACATCATTTGGAATTGATTCAGCCCCCTTAACGGAATCCGCTAATCAGTTGCGCAGCAAGGGCCAGACTGCGATGTTTGCTGCGATTGATGGCAAGGCAGCAGGCATTATCAGCGTGGCGGACCCCATTAAAGCCACCACTGCTGATGCTTTGCGGCAATTAAAAGCAGAAGGTCTGCACATTGTCATGCTCACCGGCGACAGCAAGGCAACAGCGATGGCAGTGGCGCAGCAATTGGAAATTGAGGATGTGCAAGCCGAAGTCCTGCCGGACCATAAAAGCGAAGTAGTACGCCAATTACAGGCACAAGGACGCAAAGTCGCAATGGCCGGTGACGGCGTGAATGACGCGCCAGCACTGGCGCAGGCACAGGTCGGCATTGCCATGGGAACGGGCACCGATGTCGCGATGGAAAGCGCGGGCGTCACGCTGGTCAAAGGCGATTTGCTGGGCATTGTCCGCGCGCGTCAATTAAGCCGCGCCACGATGCGCAACATCCGGCAGAATTTGTTTTTTGCCTTTATTTATAACGCGCTGGGCGTGCCCTTGGCTGCGGGCGTGCTTTATCCCTTCTTTGGCATTCTGCTCAGCCCCATTATCGCCAGCGCCGCAATGGCGCTCAGTTCCGTTTCTGTTATTATCAATAGCCTGCGCTTGCGGTCGGTTAAACTTTAACAGGGAGGAAAAATGGATTTGGTTGTCAAAGTTATTTTAACTGCGCTGATCGTTGCCGCCGTTTCGGAATTGTCGCAGCGGTTTACTTTCTTTTCGGCTCTGCTCATTTCGTTACCCCTGACATCCATCCTGGCTTTTTGCTGGATATATTATGAAACCAAGGACACGCAAAAAATTATTGAAATGTCGTATTCGGTTTTTTGGCTGGTCATCCCGTCATTGGTATTTTTCTTGCTGCTGCCCATGCTTTTAAAAATGGGCGTTAAATTTATTCCGGCAATGTTGGCATCGTCTCTTGCGCTTGCCATCATATATGGCGCGGGAACGCTTGTTTACCGGTGGTTTCTGAATAAAGCATTATAATTTTTTAACGATGCGGTGCTACTGCTCTGCCAGTTGCAGGGTCAATTAATGTTTGGCTATCAATTTTACAACTTTCATCAGGATTAAACTCTCCCCCTGGGCAACCAGTAATTCTCATAGCTTGCGGCAATAAATCTGCCAGGGCTGGCATAGCGGATAAAGCCAGCCCCAACAGAAATACCATTATCCGAATAACGGCCAAAATTATCTGCCGTAACTGTAATTGTTCTCAACGATACCATCTGGCGCGCTGCGCACATGCGGCTCCACATAAGTGCCATTGCTGCGCGTGTAGCCACGCACATGCACGTCACCGGCCTGTGCAGTTGGTACGCCTGACATCATCATAATTGCCAAAGCAACGATGGCGATGATCGTGCGAATAGATAAAAATGCGAACATTTCGAACTCCTTTTTGTTTAAGGTTGAATAGCCACCGGAAAGCAGGATTGCTTTCTGGCAGCCGGAGGTTCGAAAATCGCGTGTACACGATTGCAACGGCTTTTGGCCGTGAGGCTTGGACATGGCCGCTACCCCCCGGCCATAACCGAGAAGGCGGCATCATTTCCGGCAGATGCATTGGCCGGTACACGAGAGGTTTCGACACCCCATTGCCAGTGCGAACCGGCAACATCTGTATTCTACACGGCCTAAACAGGCGCAAGCAACCCAAATTATAGGGTTTTCACGGGCTTGTTGTGACATTTGAATTGGGGTGTTATATCCGCCAAACCACGGGAAAGCATATGCCACAACGCGTTTTAGTTCTTTGCACCGGCAATTCATGCCGTTCAGTCATGGCAGAGGCCTTGATTAACCAGCTCGGTGGTGGCCGCTTTGAAGCCGTCAGCGCCGGAAGCCAGCCAGCAGGATATGTTCATCCCAAATCTATTGAAACGCTTCAAAGGCATGGAATTAATCCGGGGCAACCGCGCAGCAAAACTTGGGATGAATTAGAAGGCCAGGATTTTGATTTTGTGATTACTGTTTGTGACCAGGCAGCGAATGAAAGCTGCCCGGCGTTTTTGGGCAAAGCAAAAAAGCTGCATTGGAGTACGCCCGACCCTGCGAAAGCCACCGGTAGCAAAGCAGATATTCAGCAGGCTTTTGACGAAGCGTTTTTCATGCTGAAAGATAACATTGAGGAAAATTTGCTATGACAGAGCCGCTCACAAAACGCCTAACGGCTGAAACGATTGGCACAGCTTTGCTGCTGGCAGCAGTTGTTGGTTCAGGAATTATGGCTGAACGCCTGGCAGACGGTAATATGGCAGTAGCGCTTTTAGCGAACACCCTGGCCACCGCAGCAATGCTGGTTGTTATCATTACACTCTTTGGTTCTATATCAGCCCATTTTAATCCAGCCGTCAGCTTGGTCATGGCCATCCGGCGTGAATTGCCCTGGCAGGAAGTTATGCCATATATCTTGGCGCAGCTTGCCGGAGCCTGCATAGGCGTATTGCTTGCCCATGCAATGTTTGAAATGCCGTTGTTCGAAATTTCGTTAAAAGCCCGGAGCGGTTCAGCCCAAATGTTAAGCGAGGCCGTAGCGACCTTTGGATTGATTGGCGTGATTATTGGATGCTTGACGCAGAATGTTAAAGCCATTCCCTATGCCGTGGCACTCTACATTGCGTCAGCCTATTGGTTCACCGCTTCAACTTCATTCGCCAACCCGGCTGTGACCATTGCCCGTGCTTTAACGAACAGCTTCGCTGGTATCCAGCCAGCCGATGTAATCGGCTTCATCGCTGCTCAGATTATTGGAGCGGTGGTTGCGGCTGCTATTTTCCAACGGCTATTTAAGAACAAGCTGCCCGGCTAACCGTCTCGTTGGCCTGTCGGGGTCTATCGGCTGTTTGGCTCTGGCTGGCCTTGGCGCTGACGGTTCGCCGCCTTGGGGCGCTCACCTGCGCCAGCGGCCAAATCAGGCTACTCTTGCCCTTATTTGTTGCGGGATAATCCCTACCAAGGCTATAACATCCATCAGGTGACCTGTTCGAAGTCTATCAACGAGGGGACGCCAGTTTTTTAGATATTTGGATAAAATGAATATACGTAAAAGAAGATCTAAAAGACTGGATAAAGTCTCCCCCACTGGGTCATATTTTTCACCGGGCATGATGTTTGTCTTGTTTGACAGTGTTGGTATGCCTGAGCGTTATCCTCGCAGACCCAAAAAAACAGAGAGAGCTCCCCGTAGCCATTGGTTGGAGGGTTTTAATCCCCCGCCTCGCAGGCATTCAGGATTGCGGCTGGGATAATCTTAAGTAAAATCCGCAGCAGCCCCACCCTCCCGTTTCCGAAAGAGATGGCGTTTGTCAATCACTTAGCTGGTTTGCCGGTCGTCACCAGGGGCCATGAACCGCCTAAACTTTTAAATAAATTTTTGTGACAATTAAAATATTCAGTGCTTTGTAATGCAGAAATCGCCATAATAATGGAGATCGGAAGAGCACGAACCGGGATTATCATGCAAAAATCTCCATTCAATTCACTGTCTGTATTTTTACTTGCTTTAATAATGCTTTGTTCCCCCGCCAAAGCCGCAGATCCATCATGGCAACTGGTTTGGTCAGATGAATTTTCCGGTGATGGGCTGCCTGTCAGCAATAAATGGGGCCAGGAACATGGCATGATCCGCAATGGGGAAGATCAGTTTTACTTGTCCAACCGCTTGGATGCCTGTGAACAACGCAATGGCCACCTGATTTTGCATGCACAAAAACAAAATGTATATGATCAAAGCGGATCCACGACTCCCCCAAACGCTCCATTAAGCAATACAACACGTGATGATAAAACTCTTGCAACCGGCACCCGCAAATCATCCACAAATGTAACACCCATAGCCAATTATACTTCCTGCAGCGTATTTTCCAAACAGGCTTGGACCTATGGCCGCTTTGAAATTCGCGCTAAGCTACCAAGCGGACAAGGGATCTGGCCCGCCTTGTGGCTGCGTAATAATGTGCCAGGACAAACACCTCCCACACCTGCTTACTTAGAAATCGATATTATGGAATATATCGGTGACCGTGAGCGCAATAAACATTTCAGTACTTTGCACTGGGGCCCGAATTATCAACCCCCCATGCAGTTTGATTCACGCACATTTGTTGATCCCAACATGGAAAACGATTTCCATCTCTATGTATTGGAATGGACACATGATTATATCAAAATATGGGTGGATGGCCGTCTGGTAACAAATTTCGATGTGAATGCCATTAACACTGGTCACAACCTGCAATATTTCCGCATGCCTATGTTCCTGCGCATGAATTTTGCCCTGGGCGGCAACTGGGCAGGCCCTGTGGGGCCAGATACGCTGCCTGAAACTTTTGAAGTTGATTATGTGCGGGTCTACCAGAAAGCTGGCAGTTCTATTTCGCAAAGCAATGGGATACGGGATAAAAATGATATTCCTGTCAAAGAAAATGATGTTCCCGTTAATGAAGTCGTGACTTCGGAATCCCCGGCTGCGGTTACTGTCGATACCAAGGGATTAAAATCAAGCAAAATGAGCAAATGCGCGCCCTATGGCAGAAATTTTGAAGCCCGACAGATCGAGTATCAGGGCAAAAAAATCTGGCGCTGCTTTCGAAAAGGCACTTAACCCAAATCCTCAATTGCAAATTCAACCTGTTCGCGGCCTTGCCAACGGTTGATGCGCAGGCGGCCGACGACGGAAATCGGCTGGCCTGATGCGCTCAAAATCGCGCGGCCCAATGGATCATTCGCAGAACGAAATGCCGCAGCACGCATCGATCCACCTGCGGGTGAGCCCAAATAACAACGCACATGCCCCTGCCCGAATATTTCGGCGCGCTGAATCAAAACATCTGAAATCATCACGCGCGGTTCAGGATTACCTGCACCAAACGGGCCGATATCATCCAGCCATTTAAGCAAATCCAGATTCGCACCGCGCAGTGATAGTGAAATATCAATTGGCAAAATATTGGATGCGGGCAGTCCTTCGGCCAATTGTTGACGAATACGTTCCTGCAAAAAATTTTCCAGTACTTCGGCATTTTCGGCACGGCCCGTCATTCCCGCGGCCATGGGATGCCCGCCGCCGGATGTCAGTAAACCAGACTGCCGCGCGGCCAGCACGGCGGCCCCTAAATCTATTCCCGGCATCGAACGGCCTGAACCCTTTAGGTGACCGGTGTCATCTGTCGTGCAAATCAAAACCGGTTTTTCCAGTTTTTCCTTCAGGCGCGATGCGACAATCCCAATCACGCCTTGATGCCACTCTTTCCCAACAATCATCACCAATGGCCTGTCGTCATCAGTGCGCGCGGATAACATCCCCAATGCCTCTTCATAGGCCTGCCGCTCCAGTTCTTTGCGATCTTCATTCAGATTGCATAATTCCTGTGCGATGCGTTTGGCTTCGGCCACATTATCTGTAATCAATAATTCTGCGGCCATCACGCCGCGGCCGATACGGCCCGATGCATTTAATCTTGGCCCCAGAATAAAACTCGCGTGATAGGTGCCCGGCGGTTCTATGACATTCGCCGCATCCGCCAAAGCAGCCAAGCCGGGATTCCCGCGACGTCCCATAATTTTCAAACCTTGCGATACATAAACGCGGTTAAGGCCCGTCAGGGCCACCACATCACAAATCGTGCCCAGCGCAACCAGATCCAGCCAGGCACGCAGATCAGGTTCAAACCTGCCATTCGTAAACCAGCCTGCTTCACGTAAAATTTTATTCACGGCAACGATCACCAGAAACGCCACGCCGACCGCTGCCAGATTGCCGCAGTCAGAATTTTCATCCAGGCGATTGGGATTCACAACCGCCAGTGCGGGGGGCAAAGATGCCTCGGCCACATGATGGTCGACGACAATAATTTCCATCCCAATCGCATTGGCCTCGGCAATTGCATCATGTGCCACAATGCCGCAATCAACCGTGATAACCAGATTACAGCCTTCATCCTTGAATTTTTTAAAGGCGTCTGCATTTGGGCCATATCCTTCTTCGATGCGATCCGGGATATAAAACCGCGCATCTGCGCCAACTGTTTTGAAAAAACGTGTCAGCAATGCGGTCGATGTCGCACCATCCACATCGTAATCACCGAAAATGGTGATGGCCTCACCTTTTATCACTGCATCGGCCAAGCGTCGCGCCGCTTTGTCCATGTCCAGTAAATGAAACGGGTCCGGCATTTGATCGCGCAATGATGGCGATAAAAAACTTTCGGCATTTTCCAGTGTCAACCCGCGCGAAGACAGCAAGCGTGCAATCACATCCGGCAATTGATATTGCTGCGCCAGGGCAAGGGCATTGCGTTCATCGTAGGACGCCAGCTGCCAACGCCGTCCCAGCGCAGAGCGTTCAGGCAAATTCATGTGAACCTCTTAACCGCGCGCTAGCACGGGATAATCCGGATGCACTGTCTCCACCATACGCACCTGCCCAGCACGGCTGTCCATCACCACACTATGTGTCATAGCAACATTTCTATTGAACCGCACACCCTGCACCAGATTTCCACTGGTCACACCTGTCGCTGCAAATAACACATGGCCACTCGCCATATCCATGGTGGAATATTTGCGATCCAGATCCGTAATCCCTGCCTTCTTTGCACGCGCGCGTTCTTCATCATTCCGGAATAAAAGTTTGCCAATGATATGGCCGCCAAGGCAACGCAATGCCGCCGCCGCCAACACACCTTCGGGCGCGCCGCCAGAGCCGATATACATATCAATGCCACTGTTGGGATCCGCCACGGCAATGACGGCAGAAACATCACCATCATCAATCAATGATATGCGCGCACCCGTAGCCCGGACATCCGCAATCAATTGCTCATGGCGCGGACGATCCAGAATACAAACCGTCATATCCGCCACGGTTGCGCCTTTTGCTTCGGCCAATCGCGCCAAGTTGTCCGCAACAGATAAATCAACATCCATCACGCCAAATGGTACATCCGGCCCTACGGCCAGCTTATACATATAAACATCCGGCGCATGCAAAAATCCGCCTTCGGTTGCAAAAGCAATAGTTGTCATCGCACCCGGTAATGATTTTGCGGTAATCGTTGTGCCTTCCAATGGATCCAGCGCGATATCAATCGCCGGTCCAGTGCCCAGACCAACGGTCTCGCCAATGTAAAGCATGGGGGCTTCATCACGTTCGCCTTCGCCAATCACAATGGTGCCGCGAATTGGCAAAGTATTTAATGCACGGCGCATGGAATCCACCGCCACCTGATCCGCCGCTTTTTCGTCGCCCAGACCGCGCAATTGTGCCGAAGCAATTGCCGCAGCTTCACATACCGAAACCGCATCAAAAATCAGGCCGCGCGGCAGCGATGCCTCTGTATCATGTTTTCTTTGGGGTGCAGCCATGGCTCCCTCCTTCACAGTCAGATTTTGGAATGACGTCCGGCCAGGCCGAACGCCCACAGGTCAGATCAGCTTATCGCTGTACCGGTGTTTCCAAAAAGATATCTGTTTTGGATTGCCCCATCGGTGATGACGCAGCTGAACCGTCAATCTTCACGCGGATGGCATTGGCAGGAACGCCCATGTCAACCAGATAGGCTGCAGTCGTCGTTGCGCTTTGCAAAGCTTTGGAGTTTTGCGCATCGCCATACGACACCACGCGCACACGGCCCGGCTGCATCGCATATTGGCCTGCAACGGATTTCAACTGTTGGTATTGCGGCATGCTGATGTTGTTCACATCATTGCGGAAGTAAACACTGGATGCCAGAGAGAAGCCACCCAATGGAGCTTCAGGTGCCAACGGCACCAAGGCGTACTGCCCACCTGATGTTTGTTGCAGGCCCATCAACTGACCTTCGATCAAATTGCTTGCCTGCTGCGCAGCGGCTGCAGGTGGCATTGTCGAAGCTGGCGATTGCTGAACGTAAGTTTGCGTTCCCTGCTGCATAGGCGCGGGCTGCATGGTTGCTGTTGTGTTGCCACGCGGATCACGCAGATAACCGGTCAACATTTGATTGTCACTGTTTAGTTCCTGGCGTGCAGCCTGGACTTGTTGCTGCGAAGGCAATTCAGATGCCATGGGGCGCGGCGGCACACTGGCCAGATTTGGCGTATAGGCTTGCTGCTGCATGGGCTGCATTTGCTGTTGCATCATGGGTTGTTGCGCCATTTGCTGTGGATACTGCATGGTTGGCTGCATCGCAGATGCCGGAACCACAGGCTGCTGCGCCATCATCGGTTGTTGCTGGTACATCGGTTGCTGTTGCGCCATCGGCTGCATCGGCGGTGCCATCATCGGCTGCTGTTGTGGCTGAATATCACCGGCATAGGGCGTGCTCTCACCTGTGACATCATCCCAGGCTGTATCCATGGTTTCACAGGCAGAAAGGCCGACCGCGCAAACGCTGGCCAATAAAGTTGCTTTGATTAAATTCTTACGCATCGAAAAACTCCATATCGTGTTTTGTGATTAACTGGGCCCAAAATAGGTCCAAAATGGCTGAAAAGCAATCTAGTAGTGGCTAAAAAATCTGTTATAAATCAATGCGGCAGAATGCCTGTCACATCACGGAGAATTCCCCAATGACCAAAGAAAACAATTCAACAGCCCAAGCAGAAAATCCGCCGCCGCGCCTGCCGGACCCTGTTGAATTCAGCCGAAAATTTGCTGCCCTCACAGAACGCTTTAACGCCGTCATGCAGGATGCCGCCGCGCGCCAGAAAAATAAAAAACCAGACCCAGATCCGTTGAACCTGTCGGGCGCATTCATGGAGATGGCGAGCTATTGGTGGCAGAACCCTGAAAAATGGGCTGAGTATCAAATGAAACTCGCCAATGACTATATGTCATTATTCAAATATACGGGCCAGCGCATGCAGGGTGAAAATCCCGCGCCTATCGCCGAACCTGATAAGGGAGACAAACGATTCAAGGACCCGGCATGGGAAGAAAGCGCGACCTTTGATT